>JBOGWW010000270.1:0-7866 GCA_050693655.1 Actinomycetota bacterium
GCATCTACTACGGAGCGAAGTATGGAGGCTCGACAACCTCGATCCTGCTCAACATCCCCGGCGAGGATGCATCGGTCGTAACCGCGATAGACGGCTACCAAATGGCCCGTCAGGGCCGAGCCGGCCCGGCCCTCGGCATCGCCGCGATCGGTTCGTTCATCGCCGGTACGGTCGGACTCATCGCTCTCACTCTCGTTGCGCCGCTCGTGGCCCAACTTGCGATCGTTTTCGGTCCGCCGGAATACGCCAGCCTCATGTTGCTCGGCCTGAGCCTCGTCATCATGCTCGCCGGAGTCTCGAAGCTCAAAGCCGTGATCTCGGGCCTCCTCGGATTCCTGCTGTCGACCATCGGCCTCGATCTCTTCTCGGGTTCCACGCGCTTCACGATGGGTCGCATCGAGCTCGCCAACGGAGTCGAGTTCGTGGCCCTCTCCATTGGGCTATTCGCTCTGGGAGAGGTCATGGTCAACGTCGAAGAGCAAACCGGACACAAGCTCTTCAAGGTTCCCAAACGGCTGAAGGAGCTCTTTCCCAGCAAGCAGGACTTCAGACAATCCGCCGGAGCGATCACCCAAGGGTCGGTGCTGGGGTTCTTCCTGGGGGCGCTGCCGGGAGCGGGTACGACCGTGGCCTCGTTCATCAGTTACACGGTGGCCAAGCGCTTCTCTCGTCATCCCGAGAGGTTCGGCAAGGGTGCGATCGAAGGGGTCGCCGCGCCGGAGGCCGCGAACAACTCTGCGACCGCGGGCGCTTTTGTCCCCCTGCTGACGCTCGGCATTCCCGGATCCGCGACCACCGCGATCATGCTCGGTGCGCTGTTCCTCTACGGACTGCAGCCCGGGCCCCTGTTCTTCACGGAGAATCCCGACGTCGTGTGGCCGATCATCGCCAGCATGTACATCGGCAACGTCATCCTGGTGATGTTGAACCTTCCCTTGGTCCCCGTATTCGCAAGCATCCTGAGAATCCCTTACTACATCATGTATCCCGGGATCGTCGTCATCTCCGTCGTGGGTGTCTACAGCATCAACAGATCCATGTTCGACGTGGGCCTGCTCGTGCTCTTTGGGCTGGTCGGTTACATCATGCGAAAGCTCGACATTCCGACTGCTCCCCTTGTTCTTGCTTTCGTTCTCGGTCCGCTGTTCGAGCAGGCAGTGCGCAGGGCGCTGGTGATCTCTCAGGGCAACCCTCAGATCTTCATCACTCGTCCTTGGAGCGTCGCGTTCCTCGTTCTCACGTTGCTGATGGTCGTGGGCCCCGCGTTGTCGCCGGCGCGCTGGCGCAGAGAACTCCTGGAAGCGGAGGCGTGACCCGGATGAGAAAAGTGATCGAGGGAGCTGCCTATGTCGCACAAGCAAGAAGGTCCGAATGAAGCCCGACACTAGGGAGGTTTACATGCTTCAACATCGCAAGTCCACCGCGGTTGCTTGCTCGCTGCTGCTCCTGCTCGCTGCCGGTTGTGGGCTGCAAACGGATTCGCCGGATTCCGGGGACGGCGGCGGGGAGTTCGAGCCGTCCAATGTCGAATTCCTCGTGCATACGGGCCCCGGGGGTGGAAGCGACATCTTCGCCCGCGACGTCATCTCGATGTTGAGAGACGAGGACATCATCACCGAGAACTGGCCCGTTCGAAACGAGGAGGCGGGAGAGGGCGCAGGAGCGATGTCCTACCTGCTGGGTGAGGCGGGCGAGACGAGCACCATCTCGGCCATGACCACGACGTGGCTGACCACCCCGCTCACCATCGAGGGGGCCGAGACGAAGGTCACCGACCTCACACCCGTGGCGGGGCTCATCATCGAACCCGAGGTGATGGCCGTCACGGCCGACTCTCCTTACGAGTCGCTGACGGACTTCGTCGACGACGCCAAGCAGAATCCGGGTGACCTCGTGCAGGCCGGCGGTTCCACCACCGAGGTCGGCGCGCTCAACGGGAAGGCCATCGCGACCGAGGCGGGCACCAGTTGGGAGTTCCTGTCCTTCGAGGAGGTCGGACAGCGCATCGCGGCCCTGCTCAACGGCGATGCGGACATGATGTTCGGGAGTGCGCAGGACTTCATCTCTCAGGTGGATGCCGGCAAACTCAAGATCATCGCAACCATCAGCCCGGAGCCGTCGCCCGTCTATCCGGACGCGCCCACGACCGAGGACGAGGGTTTCTCGACCGAACTGGTACCGCAGATTCGCGGCATCATGGCTCCCCCGGATATGCCCGCCGACGCACTCGAGTACTACCAGGGCGTCTTCGAGGAACTCGTCGAGACGGACTCGTGGAATTCCTTCGTCGAGACGAACGGGGTCGTAACCGAACTGACCGTGGGCGACGAATGGGGCGACTTCCTGGCCGAGCAAGAGCAGATAGTGCGCGAGAAGCTGGAAGAGGTCGACCTGCTGATCGAAAACTGAGGCTTGGACGCCACCGCCGCTCTGTCCGAGTTCGTCGCAGGACTCAGCGCCGAGCGCATTCCCGACGAGGTCGTCCATCAGGCAAAGCGCTGTCTGATGGACTGGATCGGCGTGACCCTCGCGGGTTCCGCGGACCCCTCGGCCGACGTGCTGCTCGCCGTTGCCGACGAGGTCGCAGCCTCGCCCCAGGCGACCGTGCTCGGATGCGGCCGGCGTACGGGGCTCCTACATGCCGTTCTGACCAACGGCTATCTGTCGCATGTGCTCGACTTCGACGACACCTACAATCCCGCTCGCACCACCGTGCACGGGGGCGCGCCGGTGTGGCCGGTCGTTCTCGGGCTCTCGGAGCGCGACGAAATCGAGGGTGGCCGCGCACTGGCCGCGTTCGTGGCCGGCTTCGAGACGGAGGTCAGGATCGCGCTGGCCGCGGGGCCGGCCCATTACGAGGCGGGTTGGCACGTCACCGGCACGGTAGGGCACTTCGGCGCGGCGGCCGGCGCGGCCAATCTGCTGGGATTGAAGCCCGAGGAGGTGGCCCACGCGCTGGGTGCGGCGGGGACTCAGGCAGCGGGCCTGAAGGGAGTTTACGGGAGTATGGGAAAGGCCCTGCACCCCGGCAAGGCGGCCATGGACGGACTCCTCGCCGCACTGCTCGCGCAAAGGGGGTTCGATGGGTCACCCTCGATCCTCGAGGCGAAGCACGGTTTTCTTGAAGTGTTCTCGCCGGACCCGGACCCAAGTCTCGCGGCCGAGGGACTGGGCCAAGACTGGACGCTTCTCGACGATGGTTTCAAACCCTACGCGTGCGGCTCCCTCACGCACCCAACGATCGAGGCGGTGCTCGCACTCAAGCAGGAGCACGATCTCTTCGCCGGCGACATCGCCGCGATCGAGGCGACCGTGAACGGCTACGTATCCTGGGTCACGGCGAAGGACTCACCGGCGACCGGGCTCGAGGGGAAGTTCAGCATCTTTCACGGTGCGGCCGTCGCGGCCGTAGACGGCGCGGCCAGCGTGAACCAGTTCACCGACGAGCGGGTGCAGGACCCCGCCGTCGTAGAAATGAGGGGGAGGGTATCGATAGTCGTCGATGACGAACTTCCCAAGGACGCGGCTCGCGTCACACTTACGCTGACCGACGGTCGCACGCTCACGCACGCGATAGTCCACAACAAGGGCACGCCGGCACGCCCCATGAGCGACGCCGAGATCGAGGCGAAGTTCCTCGACCTGGCGACGGAGCACATCGGAACTGCCTCGGCTCGGCAAGTCGCCGACATGTGCTGGCACCTCGAGGAGACCGATCTGGGCGCGATTGTCAAGCTCTGCAGCGGAACCCCTCCATGAGCGAACCCACCGACTACGAGCAGATGGCGAAGATCTACGATCGGGGACGGACGCTTCCGCTCGAACAAATCGACGAGCTGCGGGTCGTTCTCGAGAAGTATCTCGGCCCCGGAGGAGCCCGCGTGCTCGACCTGGGCTCCGGCACCGGTCTGTTCGCAGAGGCGCTGGCGACCTGGTTCGACGTGAGGGTCGTGGGCGTCGAGCCCTCGGAGGCGATGAGACGCAAAGCCCGGGCTAAGGCGATCCCGGGCGTCGCTTACCTCGGTGGTGAGGCCGAGCACATTCCCCTGAGGGAGCGCACCTGCGACCATGCCTGGCTGTCCACCGTTTTGCATCACATCCCCGATCTCCGACGGTGTGCCCGTGAGCTGCGCCGGGTGCTTCGGAACGGGGGGCGCGTTCTCATCCGCAGCGGCTTCGGAGACCGACTCGAAGGCATCACCTGGCTCCGGTTCTTTCCAACCGGTCGAGAGGTGGCGGCTCAGCGCTGGCCCTCGGTGGACGCAACCGTTGAAGCCTTCGCAACCGCCGGCTTCCGGCTCGAGGCGTTGCATCCCGTTCCCGAGGTGACGGCCACCAGCATGCAGGCGTATTGCGAGCGGATCTCGACGCGGGCGAACTCGACTCTGACCGTCATCGACGACCGCGCCTTCGAAGAGGGGGTCGAGCGCCTGAGAAAAGCGGCCGCGTCGGCCTCCACCACAGAACCTGTCGTGGACGAGCGCGACCTGCTCGTCCTGCGGTGACCCACGAGAGGAGCAACCCATGATCATGCTGACCTCGCTCGTTGTGGCCGTGAGCGCGGCGATCCTGCTCGACCGGTTGAACTTCCCGGCGGGCGCACTTATTGGAGCGATGGTCGCGATTGCGGCCCTCAAGCTCTGGGGACCCGGCGCTCCAAGCATGTCGGGAGGCATTCGTTTCGTCGCCTTGATCGTTATCGGATGGGACCTCGGAGCGCGTTTCGACAAACAACTCCTGACGACGGTGACCAACAACCTCGCGCCCCTTGCGCTGGTCATCATCTGCTTCCTGGTGACCGGCTGGATCCTGGCCTGGATGCTGTGGAGATTCGGGGTCATGGATCCCGTCACGGCGGTCCTCGCTACCTCGCCGGGAGGACTCGTGCAGATGGGTGCGCTCACCTCGGAGACGCAGGCCAACGCGGCTCTGGTGGTCGGCTTTCACCTACTGAGAATCGTGTCCGTACTCCTCCTGGCGCCGGTAATAAGCCGGCTCGCCTCGAACCAATGAGGCCGGGGGCCGGGGCCGAGCAATCCCTTGGAGATTTTGGTTCGCTCTTGATCACTTTTTCTCCACACGATTCCGTCAGGGGCTACGACATCCCCTTTCGCCACGGGCCGGGAATCAACATCCAGGTCGCAGGTCGCTGACGGGAGGCGCGGCTCAAACTGACCGAGCCGTCCCGATGCCGTCAGCGAGCCGCGAGGACAAGCCCCGCGGGGGTGCTTGTGACTCCGGCCAACATGGCCACGCTCCTGATCAGGCTCGCCTGCAGGAACGCGGCCGAATCGACTCCGAGGTCGACCAGAGCTATGGCTGCAAGCTCTGAGGGAATGGAGCCCCGTTCGCGCAGTGCGATGACGCTTCTGGCCAGCGTCGCGCGCACGATCGGGGTGTCGTAGTGGGCAAGAACCGCGGGCAACGCCGCCTCCGCCTCGTCGGGGTCGTCGTTGGAGATCGCTGCGCGCAGGCGCTCGATGTCCGGGGTGAGCAGGTCGGGCAGCGGCACGAGCAGCGACAGGTCCTTGCCGGGGAGTTCGAAGAGGTCATCCCACAGGGCTCGTAGCTCGAACTCGTCCCGAGACGCGATCACAGGCACCGCACGGCGGGCTTCGGTGGCCAGGAACGACCTGGCGAGTTGAGCCTCGGAGGGTCCGGTCTTCACTCCACAGCAGTGCTTGGTCTTGCGCCCACTCCCGCAGGGGCAGGGCTGGTTACGACCCACCGCAGACACTTCCATGTCCCCCTTACGCCGACGACCGCTGCAGGTCGATCTTCGCGCAGCGAAGTCGCGCACCGATGGATTTCCCGGTCAAAGTATTCGCGGACGAAGCGGTGCCTACGAGAGCCGCGCCGCCGCAGTCCGAGCCGGCCTCGAAGCCATCGCCCGGATCGACGAGCGCCGCTCAATCGATCGCTCGATCCTCGAGGGATATCGACGGCTACCGCCGACACCCGCCAAGGATGCGGCAGCAAGCGCATCGCTGCGAGGAGCAATTCGAAGAGGAATCGTGGTAGCCCACACTTCGTAGAAGCGTGCAGGGCCGTGCGAGTCGCAGTCGACTGCTAACTCTCGTCAGGTCCAGGCAACTCGACCTGAGTAGGAGTCCAGCGCATTGCAATGTACTTCTCGCGCTCGGTCGGGTCGGTGATCTCTCTCGTCCCGTTGTTGATCCGCACGAAGAATGCAGACCTCTTCTCGAGGTCACGAGGTAGAGCAGGTTGGCTCGTTCGAGGCGGTCGATGTGGGTGTCGAATTCGAACTTCTCAATTACGTCTCGAGCGGACTCGGAGAATCCGCCATAGATCTTGAGGTTGTCCGCGATGGTGCTCGGATCGTCGAGCAGCTTCGTCATGGTCAGGGGCGAGCTGTTATAGAAGCCCTCGCCGGCGGTCTTCCTGAGGACCGGGTCGATGTTCTCGACCTTCCCCTGGAGCTTCTCCAGCCGCTCGAGGACCTTCGCCTTGGTCGGCTCGAGGACGCAGTCCAGCCGGCGGATCACCACCAGGGGCAGGATGACCCGTCCGTACTACTGCTTGTAGTCGCCCCGCAGCAGGTCGACCGACCATATGAATGCCGCGTGGTTTCTGATGACTTCCTGCGCGGTGGATGCCACTGGTCCCCGATTCCTCCCCTGAATTGCGACTTCTGAGAGTAGACGGCGTCTGCGACAGAAAACCTCGAAAAAGTTCCGTGAATCCCCCGAATCGGGCCGAAACTTGTCACACCGCCTCAATACATTGTGGACATGGACGAGGCCCCCGACAACCGCCTTCACGCCGAACAGACCGATGCCATCGAGCAGCTCTCGGCGCTAAGGGCGACGACGGACGCCCAGATTCTCTCGATCGTCCGGGCGGCCGAGGCATCCGAAGTCTGGAGGGTCGACGGCTCGGTCTCGCTCGTCGAATGGGTGGCGTGGCGCTGCCGGCTGACCCGCGCCGAGGCTCGCCGGCATGTCGAGGTAGCCGAGGCGCTGGCCGATCTGCCCGAGATCGCCGCCCGGCTCGACGAGGGCTCGCTGTCGTTCAGCCAGGTTGCGGTGCTGGTCGATTTCGTGGGCCCAGACGGCGACGCCGAGTGGGCCGAGCGGGCCCGAGGCATGCATGTCGAGCAACTCAGGGCCTGGCGCCGCTCGGTGCGACGGGTCACAACCGAGGAGGCGAAGAAGGCCCACGACCGGCGCTCACTGATGTTGTGGTGGGACCGGGACGGGGGCTTCCTAAACCTCAAGGGCCGCCTTCCCGCCGAACAGGGCGCGGTGGTGGACAAGGCGCTCGAGCGTTTGAGCGAGCGCATGCCGAAACTCCCCGACGGAACCTACGAGAACCTCCAGCGCCGGGGCGCCGATGCCCTGGTCGAGCTCGCCTCCGCGTCTGTGGCAGAGGACCAAGATCCCGATAGGGCCACGGTCGTGGTCCACGTCGAGGCCAACGCGCTCATGAACGATGACGGAGCCGCGGCGATCGAGGGCGGTTGCGAGCTGGCGCCGGAGACGGTAAGGCGGCTCGCCTGCGACTGTTCGCTGCAGGTGGTGGCCAACGACGGTGAGGGACGGTCGCTGGGAGTGGGGCGGAAGACGAGGACGCCCCCGCCCTGGTTGCGGAGGCTGGTGAAGAAGCGAGACGGGTGCTGTCGTTTCCCCGGCTGCGATCGCAGGCGCTTCGTACATACCCATCACATTCGACATTGGACGCCCCACGAGGGGCCCACCCAAATGGACAACCTGTTGACTCTGTGCGACTTATGCGGAATTCGGCATAACGAGCATTATGCCGACTACCGGATTATGCCGACCGGAGGGGCGCGCAGTGGTCTCCACCAGGAGGTTTGCATCGGGTAGGTCGGCATAATCAGAGACC
>JBOGWW010000271.1:0-5820 GCA_050693655.1 Actinomycetota bacterium
GCTGAACAAGGTTCTCGCGACGCTCGGGACGGGTACTTACGTCGAGCCCGACAGGATCACGGTTGCCGGCTTCCTGCAAGACCAATGGCTCCCGGCCATCCGTCAGGGAGTCCGGCCGAGCACTCTCGCCAGCTACGAGATGAATGTGAGACAGCACATCGCCCCCGTTATCGGGGCGGTCCCCTTGCAGCAGCTCACGCCCGACAGGCTGAACGTGCTCTACGCCGATTTGCTCGCGGCCGGGCGACGCGACGGCAAGGGGTTGTCCCCGAAGACGGTTCGCAACATCCACGTCATTATCCGCAAGGCACTCGCGGATGCAGTCCGTTGGGGTCGCGTAGTCCGCAACGTCGCCGAGCTGGCCGATCCGCCCAGACTCCGCGCGAGCAAGCGTCCGGCCGTGGTGACCTGGAACGCCGCCGAGCTGCGCTCATTTCTTGAGTCCGTGGCGAGCGAACCGGACTCCTGCCTCTGGCTCACGTATGCGACAACGGGGATGCGGCGGGGGGAGGCCCTGGCCCTGCGCTGGTCCGATCTCGACCTCGATGCGAAGCGGGCGCACGTCGGCAGGCAGCTCGTGTCGGTGAACTACGTACTGCACTTCAGCGAGCCGAAGACCGCGCGGGGGCGACGGGCGATAGACCTCGACGCGGCCACGGGCGGCGCGCTCCGGGCGCACCGTAAGCGCCAGCTTGAGGAGCGCCTTGCGCTCGGCCCCCACTACCAAGACGGTGACCTTGTGTTCGCCCGGGCAGACGGCGCCTCGCTCCATCCTCAAGCCGTGTCCGACCGCTTCGACAAGCTGGTCGCGGGCTCCCAGCTCCCGCGAATCAGGCTCCACGACTTGCGCCACACGCATGCCACGCTCACGCTAAAGGCCGGAGTCCCGGTCAAGGTCGTCTCCGAACGTCTGGGCCACGCCTCAACTAGCTTCACCATGGACGTCTACGCCCACGTCCTCCCCGGGATGCAGGCAGAGGCCGCGGAGACGTTCGCGGCCCTGATAGCGGCCCCGCTGCGTCCGTCCGTGAGCGATTCGTGAGCGAATGAAGACTGGCGACGGTCCCACCGAAAAGAAAAGGCCCTGTCACCAGGGCCTTTGTAGTTGCAGGGGTAGGATTTGAACCTACGACCTCCGGGTTATGAGCCCGGCGAGCTACCAGACTGCTCCACCCTGCCCCCCGAAGATAACAGACCGCGCGAGCGGGCGACCACCGGCAAAGTTCGTGCATGATGTTCCCGCTGAGCGGAAGAAAATGCACGACGTTCGTAGAACTCAGTCCTGGCCGCCCCCGCCACCGCCCGCATCCTGGCCCCCGCCCGACAGCGCCTCGGCCTCTTCCAGCAGCGCACCCAGCTCCTCGATCAGGCGTCCGTAGGCCTGGAAGTCGCCCTCGCTGAGCGCCTGCTGCGCGTCGGCGTAGACCCGCCCCGCCTCCTCGACCAGGGCCCGCAGGCGCGGAGGCGCCGACGGATCCTCCTCCGGCGGTTGCTCATCGGTCGGCTCCCCGTCCTCGGCCGGGGCCTCCGGCTCGGCCAGATCGAACAGCTCCGCCAGCGCATCGTCGAAGCTGTCGCCCCTAACGACCTGATCCTTGTAGACCAGGATCACGGTCTGGAGCTCGGGGATGCCGCCGCCCCCGGTGGTGGTGCCCTCGGTGACCTGGGTCGAGCCGGACGCCGCCTCGATGAAGAGCGGTTGCACGTAAAGGATCGAGTCTTCGATCGGAAGGTTGACGAGCGAACCGAATGCGATCTCGGACCCCTGGTTGGTCAGCAGAGTGATCAGCTGCGAGATGTCCTCGTTCTGGTTGATGACGTTACGGATCTGCGAGGGCCCCTGGATCGTGCTGTTGCTCGGGAAGTCGAGCGTCAGCAACTCGCCGTAGTTCTCCGGGTCCGAGCGAGCCACCAGGATGGCGTTCATTACGTTGCGCTCCCGCGGGGTGAACTGGCGCGTCAGGACGAACTCCTCCTCAGATTCGCCCGGCAGCGAGATGAGCAGATAGGTCGGCGTAACGGGCGTACCGGTCGCGCTGGAGGTGGCGGCGATCGACCACTCGTCGTTGCCGGAGTAGAAGGTGAGCGGGTCGGTCACATGGTAGCGGAGGTAGATCTCCGATTGCGCCAGCAGCAGGTCCTCCGGGTACCTGAAGTGCTCGCGCAGCTCCTGAGAGGGCTCTTCGTCTGTGAACAGGTCGGGGAAGGTCTTGCGCCAGGCCTCGATCATGGGGTCGTCCTCGTCCACGACGTAGAAATCCAGGGTTCCGTCGTACGCGTCCACGACCACCTTCACCGAGTTCCGCAAGTAGTTTGCCTGTCCCTCGAGGGCGCCGCTCTCGGCGCTCTGAATGATCTCGCCGAGGTCGTGACGCTGCGAGTAGGGATAGAAGTTGCTCGTCGTGTAGCCGTCGAGGATCCACTTCAGGCCTCCATCGACCGCCGCGATGTAGGGGTCGTCGTCGAGCGCCAGGAACGGCGCCGCGCGGCGTACGCGGTCGCGCACGTCCTTGTAGAGCATGATGCGGCTGTCGTCCTGAATCTCGTCGGACAGGATGATGTTGAAGTCGCGTTCGCGCACGGCGAAGGCGAGCTTGCGGAGGAAGCCGCCCATCGGGATGCCGCCCTCGCCCTCGTAGCTGCTGCGAACGGTCGCCTCCTCGCCCTCACCCTGGAAGTCGATCTCGGCCTGTTCCGTGTTGACGATGGAGTACTCGGAGTCGTCGTAGTTCTCGCCGTAGTAGATGCCCGCCCTTTCGAGCTCGAAGTCGGGCGTGTTGCGCGACGCGGTGCCCGGGAGATCACGAAGGAGGTAAGAGGGTTGCCCGGTGGTCGTCGATTCGTTTGCTAGGCTCGCCACCAGCCCGTAGCCGTGGGTGTAGATGAGATGCTGGTTCTGCCACGAGGCGCCCGCCGTCAGATCCTCGATCGACAGCTCGCGCCCCGACAACAACACCTGGCGCATCTCGCCATCCACCTCGTAGCGATCGACGTCGACGTCGGGGAAGGTGTAGAAGGGCGTGATCGCCTGCAGCTGGTTGTATACGCGTTGCAGCACGTCGGGATCCCAGACCCTCACGTTACTGAGCAGAGTCTCGTTTGCCTCGATATCCTCCGCCTCGAGATCGCCCGCGCCCGAGAAGTTGCGCGATTCGACGTCGAGTCCGTAGGCCTCGCGCGTCGCCGCGATGTTCCTTTCGATGTAGGGCCGTTCCCGGCTGGCCTCCTGCGGCTCGACCGAAAATCGCTGGACGAACGCGGGCCAGACGGTTCCGGCAAGCAGGGCCGTGAGCACCCAGATGCCTACGGCCGCAAGCGGCAGAGAGATGCGTCGGAAGCGAATATTGGCGATGAACAGAAGCGCCGAGATGATCGAAATGATGGCGAGCAGCCTGAGAGCGGGCAGATGGGCATTCACGTCGGTGTAGCTCGCGCCCGTCACCACGCCTCGAGCGGAGAAGTTCAGCCCGAAGGTGCCGAGGTAGTACTGGAGGGCCTTGACCAGCGCAAGGAGTCCCAAGAGCACCGAGATGTGCGCCATCACGCCCGACGAGATGCCGGCCAGTCCCGCTTCCGGTTGGATCGAGCCGTGGAAGTAGTGGGCGACGAGCGACACCACCAGGGCCGCGACGATCGCGAACCAGATCCAGTCCAGAACCAGGTTGAAGAGAGGCAGCTCGAAGACGTAGAAACCGATGTCGCGTCCGAACTGTGGATCCTCTTGGCCGAAGGACACTCGGTTCAGATACAGAACGACGGTCTGCCAGCTGGAGCTGGCCCCCAAACCCGCCAAGAACCCGAGCAGTACGCCGACGGCGAGCCTCAGCCACCTCAGATAGGGGTTGAGCATCATGCGATAGCGATCCAGCGGGTCGCGCCTCTCCGCATCCTCGATCCTGAAGAAACTGTAGGCCGAGGCCATGCGGCCGGCGATCAGGAGATTCAGGTAGACCACGGCTCCGACGAACAGCCCCACCGCGACGCCCGTCGCCAGCTGGGCCGAGATCGCCGTCCACAGCACCGACGCGATGCCCACCTCACGGAACCACAGCACGTCCGTGTAGAAGCCCGTGGACATGAACAGCAGCACCACCAGAACCACGATCGCTCCGAAGATCAGAGGGCCGCGACTCGAGGTGCCTCTTCCTCTCAAGGGAGTTGCCATGAACGGCAGCGTAGTCGGACTGCGACCTTATCGCTGCGCGTCGAGGGCCCGGCGGATGCCCGCGACCAGCGTGTCCGGATCGAAGGGCTTGCCGACGAAGTGCGCTCCGGGCCATTCCGTGGCCGCTCCGCCGGCGCTCTCGAACGAGGGATCCATGCCGGTCAACACGAACACGGGGGTGGCCGCCGTGGCCTCCAGGGCGCGCAACGCGGCCAGTACCTGCTTACCGGTCAGTTTGGGCATCATCCCGTCCAAGAGGATTGCGTCCGGTGAACGTTCGACGGCCAGGTTCAGCGCCTGCTCGCCGTCCTCGGCCGAGATGACCTCGAAACCCTCGTCGCCGAGGACGAACTCGAGCGTCATTCGCACGCCCGCGTCGTCCTCCGCGATCAGCACCAGGGGCTTGTCCCTCATGGCTGGAGATCGCCGCCGCCCAGGATTCCGCCGATGGGATCCTCGAGGCAGGCAACCGGGTTCTGGAGACTGCAACGCTCGTCGGGCTGCTCGGGTGCCGGTGCGGGTTCGCCGCCTCCTCCGGGCGCGGGGCTTCCCCCTCCGCCTCCGCCGGAGCTTCCTCCGGTTGCGGGCGACCCCGTGGAGGTTCCGGGTGCTGCGTCCCCGGCCGGGGCGCCGCCGGCGGCCTCCGAGTTCGACCCGAAACCGGGAGCCTCTTCGTCGGAGGTGTCGGCGGCGAGAATCCCGGTGTCGATGATGGTCCGACCCAGTTGCGCCACGAGCTTGCCCTCTTCGGCGCCCATGATGCGAGCGATGAGGCCCCACCTGCCTCCGTCGTTGCGGTACTCGAAGGACTGCTCGAAGGCCCGTCGCAGCGGAGCCGGGGTATTGCGGGCGATCGTGAATCCAATCAGCAGGTCCTGGACTCGCTCATCTGAGAGATAGCGATCCATGAAGCCAACCCGAGCACCGGTCAGATCCGCGAAGTACTCGGGCCCTGGACGGGCGCCACCGAGTTGAGTCGCGAGTCCGTTGCCGAGCTTGGTGATGCGCTCGTCCAGCAACAACACCTCGTCCAGATGAATCCGATCCCACGCGTCGCTCTCATCGATGTCCAACGGGCTGGGCTCGAGCACTTGCTCGTTGCCGGCCACGTCGACCTGGAAGAACCGTTCGATGAGGGCGTCTGCTTCTCCGGGAGAGGCAACGGCAGCCGAGCCCTCGTAGACCCCGACGCGCGAGGATCCGGTCCCCAGGTCGACCCGGAAGCGCCCCCCTGTGGAGGTCGCGGATGCTCCGCCGAATTCGACCGTGACGGCGTCTCCGTCCTGGGATGAGCCGAGAAGGGAGCCACCCCTGCCGGCGATGGAGTTCGTGCTCAACACGCTTATGTGAGAGCGGGGGGCGAGCTCGATGACTCTCCGTCCCTCCAGCCGCAGTTCGGCTCGACCTGTCGATCCCGTCTGGATGCGGTCGCCGGGCTCGATCCCGGAGGCGTCCGTCACGTGGACCGTCTCGGCGCCGCGCAACACCGTCACGTCCCCGGTGAGACGCTTGAGTGTCATCTCCCTTAATCCCTCGTCGGCATCGACGAAGGCAAAGACCGTCACCGCGATCAGTGCGAGGGATAGAGCGAGTGCGATTTTCCTCATGCCGCAATCATCGTCCGTCTATGAGGCGCTCTGAACCAGCCTGGCTTG
>JBOGWW010000272.1:0-4141 GCA_050693655.1 Actinomycetota bacterium
CTCTACCTGCTACTTCCCGATCGAATGCCATTCGTCGACCGGCTACGAGGCGTCGCGTGCCAACGGATTGCCAACGTCGGAAAGGCCAGGACCCAGTGCATTCTCGAGCGCCGCGGCGGCTTCATACGGCCCCTCTTGCCACGCGTGCTGATAGACCGCGACGGTGAACGCCGGCGACGCATGGCCGAGCACCGCAGAGACGATCACTCCATGTACCCCTTGACGACCGAGCTCGGTGGCGACCGCGTGACGGACGTCGTGCAGACGAGTCGAGGGATGCAACCCTGCCAGCCGTGCGTACCTCTTGAAGGCATGCGTGAACGAGTCCGGATGCAGAAAGGAACCATCGCCGCGCTCGCACACCAGCGCCACCGGCGCGCCTTCCTCGTCCGGCGGATCTTGCCACCGCGCTCCGAGGACCGTGCGGCGCTCGAGCTGCTGTCGCCGGTGACTGCGGATGCGGTCGAGCGCGAAGGCGGGCAGCTGGACCAGCCTGCGCGCCCGCTTGGTCTTCAGCGGCGTGAACGCAATCGTGCCGGCGTCGCCACCGGGCATCCGTTGGACGCCGCGGCGGATGTGGAGAGTGCCCGAGGTCAGATCCACGTCCTCCCAGGCAAGGCAGAGGATCTCCGACCGGCGCGCCCCGGACACCGCGCTCAGAAGAATGGGTATCTCCCACATCGTGTCCGCCGAGGCCTCGATCAGAGCGGTCAACTGCTCCGGCGTGGGCCAGCGGAACTCGGGCCGTTGAATGCGCGGGCGTTTGACCGCCGTCACCGGGTTGGACTGGATGAGTCCCTCCTCCATGGCCTGACGCAGAGCTGAGCCGAGCACGCCGCGCGCCTGAGCAATCGTCGCCGCCGACAGCCCTCTCTGTTGCATGCGGGTGAGCACAGCGCGGATGTGGCTGGGCCGGATCTTGACGATCTCGAGGCCGCCGATGACCGGTGCGATCTGCCGGCGGATGTAGCCCTCGTACGACTCGAGGGTCAAAGATCGAACCCCGCGGGCACGCTGATATCCGATCCATCGAGTCAGGTATTCGGCCAGCCTGACCTGCTCCGGGCAGGGGTCACCTCCTCCTTCGACGTGGCGGATGAACTCATGCAGAGCGCTTTCCGCTTCTCTCTTCCTTGCGAAGCCGCTCTTGCTCTTCTGGCGCCTCTTCCCGGTCGCGGGATGAGGCCCGACATCCACTATGAACTCCCACGTGCGGCGCTTGCGGACATGCCCTCTCACGATCCGCCCTCCTCTCACCCGCGACACCCCGGTGCATCTGCGGATTTCGCATCCGTTGGTCGCCCGAGCACGAGGGAGGACGCGACCTTTGCCAACGGCGTGCCAACGTTGGCGAAGACGCCGTCGATGCGTTCCCATAGAAGTTTCGATCTTCGTAACTTTCATGCGGGAGAAGCTTGCCTTCCGTCAACCTCAATGTTACGATTTTGGTAACTTTCATGAAGAAGCCCGGACTGCGCCCCCTCTACGACCTCGCCGCCGGCCAAGGCGGCTACTTCACCACCGCCCAGGCGGAGGCTCTCGGCGCAGAGCGTTGGCCTATCGGGTCGGAACCGGCGACCTCATGAGGATCGAGTACGGCATCTACCGGCTCGCCCGTCACCCCTCGCAGCCGTTCGAGGACGTCATCGTGGCCTGTCTGTGGGCGGGGGACGACAGCGCGGCCAGCCACGACACCGCGCTTGCCGTCTACGGGCTGGCCGACGCCATGCCGGCCAAGATCCACATCACTGTCCCCCGGCCCTTCCGCGGGCAGCGCCAAGGTATCGTCCTCCACCACGCGCCGCTCGAAGGAAACGACCGCACCGTCCGTGACGGCGTGCCGGTTACGACCGTGGCTCGGACCCTCGCCGCTGTGGCGCGCACGTCCGATCCGAGGACAGTGGCAACCGCGGCTGAGCAAGCGTTGAGCAGAGGGCTGATCTCGGTTCGGCGGCTTCGCAAGCTCGCAGCCGATGACGAAATCTTGGAGAGCACCCTGGCTCATCTATTGTCGCAAGCGGGCTGATGGCGGGCGTCGGCAGCTACCCGAGCGCGGCCGCATTCCGGCAAGCGCTCGAGGATCGGCTGAAGACCGAGGCCCTTCGGACCGGCGTGGCTTACGACCGGCTGCGAAAGGAAGCCGCGTTCCAGCGTTTACTGGCCCGCCTGCTGCGCGTCGCTCCTCCAGACAGCTGGGCCCTTAAGGGCGCGCTGGCACTGATCGCGCGCATCGGCACGCACATGCGCGCCACCCGGGACGTCGATGCCAACTGGCGCATGGTGAAAGCGGAGTTGGAGGAAACCATCGACGCCGTGATCGACACGGATCTCGGAGATGGCTTTGAGTTCGAGATCGGGGACCCGGTGGCACTGGAGGGCGAGGGGCCCGAGGGCGCGCTCCGCTACTCGGTGACCGCCCGCCTCGCGGGGAAAGTGTTCGAGCAACTCAAGTTGGACATCAATCTCACGAACGAGGATCCGAGACCGGTAGAGATCGTCGAAATCAAACGCAATCCGTTCGCCTTCATCGGGGAACTTCCACTGAAGCTGCCGATGATCTCGCCTGCCCAGCAACTCGCCGAGAAGCTGCACGCTTACACGCGCCGGTACGCGGAGGGCGCGAGTTCTCGTCCGAGAGATCTCTTCGACATGCTGGTGATCGCACAGGAGGTTGCCTTGCCTACATCTGGTGAGATCGCAGCCGTGTGCCGTCAAACCTTTGACATGCGGAAGACGCCATGGCCGCCTGAGTTCAACCCGCCGCCCGCAGATTGGGAAAGTCCCTGGCTCGGCTTCATCACCGACTACCCGATACCTTGGCGGAGGGCGGCGAATGGCTATGAAGCGCTCGCAGGGTTCTGGCTCCCGATATTGAAGGACGTTCTCCCCGAGTTCTTCGAGTGGCATCCCGACGTTTGGGAGTGGAAACGCGGGTGAAAGGATCTTCTCGTGCGCTGCCCGATCCGCGCGGTTCGCTGGAGACGCGGGAGTGTGCGGACCGCCCACATCGTTTCGCACCGGCACGAAAAGGCACTTTAGCTCCAGTGAGTACCGTTCATCCATGATGACTTCGTCGGCGATGGACTTCTGGCGCTGGGGGCTCTCCGGCGCGCACATCGAGATGCTCCGTGAATTTCGCGAAACGACCGGCCGCGCGCACTCCATCCATTCGTCCACGTTCCTGGAATTCCTTGACCCGGAGACGATCCCAAGGGAGCACCACGTGATCGAGTTCCTCTGGGCATACGCTCCGCTCTGTTACAGAAGCCACCCCGAGCCGTTCGATGAGCTTCGGGACGAGGTCGCGGCACTGATCAGCTTCATGGCGTCGCGGCGGAAGTGGCAACCCGAGGCGTGCCTTGCGATCTGTGTCGATTCCCAGACCTTCCAGCACCGCTGGCGCAGTCTCTATAGCGCTCCCCTCCTGTTGTGGTTGGAGGAGCTGCGATCGATGCTCGAGTTGCGTGGGCTGCCGTCGACCATCCCCCCCGCCGACCCCGACGATCCCCATGGACACGCCCTCGTAGCGAAGATCCGGCCCGGGAACCATCCTCTTTCCCTCGCCGGACTCGCGCCGGGAACCGAGCTCACGCCCGCCATGCAAGAGGCGGCCGCGGACTCACCGGGCCTCGGCTTCATCTCGAACCTCATCACTGTCGTCGGCTCCGGCACCAAGCTCACCGCGAAGGGACACCTCAGTCTGGCCGACGGAAGGGCGCTCGCCGAGGCGATCGGATGCGGCCATCTATTCGATGAGAGGATCGGCGATCGGGTTTTCAAGACCAAGAGCAGCTCCGAGATCGAGCCCGTGGACCTGGCGGTTCGCTGGGCGAGGGCAGCGGGTTTCCTTCGGACCGAACACGGCAAGCTCGTTCCCACCAAGAAGGGCCGGCGGTTCGGAGAACGCGTCATCCATGATTGGTGGACGCTGTTCCGGACCGCGGTCCTCAAGCTCGACTGGATAAGGCACAGGTATCCAAAGGACCGTAAGCCTTTCTGGGCGGACTTGGTGAGCGAGTGCGTCCCTGCCTACCTTCGCATCGCCGTCGATGCAGGCTCCAGGGGCGTTGCAGTACTTCCCCTCGCCCAAGTCACGTGGGGTCTCGTGGAAGAGCGGTGGGTCACCGACGATCTCTCCGAC
>JBOGWW010000273.1:0-15668 GCA_050693655.1 Actinomycetota bacterium
GTCTTGCCGGCTCCGTTGGGGCCGAGAAGTCCGAAGATCTCCCCGGGGCGAACCGCGAGATCGATCCCCGCGACCGCGAGTTTCTTCCCATAGGCCTTGTGCAGGCCCTTCGCCTCGACGACCAAGCCGGTGGATCGCTTGGTGGTGGTTGTGGATTGACGCCGCTCGCGGGTGAACTGCATCTTGACCTCCTGGCTCGGCTCTACTGAGCACGTTAAGTTAAGGAAGCCGGACTCCGGAGCCATCTGCCCGTGGGAGACACTTGCTCCTACCGCGCGAGTCGTAGGGAATCGCTGCGGTCGTCGAGGTTGACGAGACGCTAGTCCGAGCCGGGAACGACGAGGCCCGTTTCGTAGGCGAATACGACGGCGTGGACGCGGCTCAGAAGATTGAGCTTCGTGAGGATGCGAGATACGTGGGTCTTGGCCGTCAGTTCCGAGATCACCAGGCGCTCGGCGATCTGAGCGTTGGACAACCCGCGCGCCACCAGATGTAAAACCTCGAGCTCTCGCTCGGTAAGGACCCGAAACGCCTCAGGAGTCGGACGCTCGTCGGGTCTCGCAGCCACCAGATCGCTCAGCAGCCGGCGGGCCGTGGCGGGCGCGATAACGGTGCCGCCGTTGGCGGTGTGATGAACGGCTCGAAGAAGCTCGACGGGACGCGTGTCCTTGACCAGAAATCCCGAGGCTCCCGCGCGAAACGCTTCGTAGACATAGTCGTCGGTGTCGAAGGTGGTGAGGATGACGACCTCGGGCGGGTTCTCCAGCTCCCGCAGGGAGCGCGTCGCACTGATCCCATCCATCACCGGCATCCGGATGTCCATGAGAACCAGATCCGGTCGGGTGCTACCCGCAAGTTCAAGCGCCACGGAGCCGTCGGGAGCATCCCCCGCGACCTCGATATCGGGATCGGACTCCAGCAGCGCCACGAAGCCGGCCCTCACCAGCTCCTGGTCGTCGACCACCAGAACCCGAATGCTCACGGCCGCTCAACCGGGAACGTCGCCACCACCCGGAAGCCGCCGTCGTACGGAGCCGCCTCCAATGTCCCCCCATACAATTCAACGCGCTCGCGCATGCCCTTCAGCCCCTGGCCCCCCCGGCCCGGAGCGGGATCGGGTCCCCCGCCACGGTCCAGGATCTCGACCCTGATTTCTTCGGGGCCATAGTGCAGGGTAAGGCGGGCTCTGGCGCCGGGCGCGTGCTTGACGGTGTTGGTAAGGGCCTCCTGAGCGATGCGGAAGGCAGAGAGCTCGAGACCCGCCGGAAGAGGCCGAGCGACGCCTTCGATCCGCATCTGCACCCGCGTACCGGCCGCCTCGACGCTTGCCACCAGTGAGTCGAGCGAATCTAAGCGGGGCTGAGGATGGGTGGTTGATTCGTCGGAGCGAAGCGCTCGCAACATGCGCCTCATATCGTCCAGCGCGCTCCGCCCCGTCTCCTCGATCGCACGCAAGGCCGACTCGGCCTTCTGAGGGGAGCGCTCCAAGAGGTGAGCGCCCACCCCCGCCTGGACGGTGATCACGCTCATCGCGTGGGCCACGATGTCGTGCAGGTCGCGCGCTATCCGGGTGCGTTCCTCGACGACCGCAGTGTGAGCCAGTTCTTCCCTCGCCTCCTGCAGCGCGATGGTCTTCTCCTCCAGAGCGCGTGCGTAATCGCGCCTCGCGCCCAGCGCGACGCCGAGCGCCCAAACGACTACGAAGACGATAGCGATGTAACCGATCTCGAGAACGTCGACGTCCCAAACTCCGATTAGCACGGCGCACATCATCTCGACCGGCGAGATAAGCGCGATCGCCCTCCACCAGAGCGGTTTCGCGGCGGCCCCGGTAGCGGCGAGGGCGGCGAGCGTCGGCAAGGATTGAATGATGTGCGTCGGGTACTCGAACATGGCCCAGGCGGGGTAGGCGACGCTCAGCACGAGCACGACGGCAAGTGGGTGACGACGCAGCCCCAGCAAGGGCAGCGTGTTCGCGGCGATCAGCAGCCATCCCAAGCCATCCCGAGACCGGCCCTCGTCGCTCGAAGCAAGGGTCGAGGCAACAAAGAACGCCCCCAGGCCCAGGGTGAGACCGACGTCGAGCGCGGTGGGCCGCAGACGATGCCACATGGACTCAAGCTACCGGGTGGGGTCACGGCCTGCGTCGGCCGTTGGAAGGCAGGCGTCGTACTCCGCGCGCGGTAGGCCCGATTCCGTTCGCCCCGGGTAGTGGCTTCTATTGCGGGCTCAAGGATGCTGAGATGGGTCGGTGAAGGAGAAGGGGGCTCCTCTCGCCGGACTCGACCCCTCGACCCCGACCCGCCCGGAGGTAAAGCTGCGGTTCCACGACGTCGTCGGCTGCGTGGTGGCGACCGGAAGCCGAACCTGAGCCGGCGCTTAGGAGGCCGGCTTGACGACGTAGGGCTCGAATGAGTCGGTGATGTCCTCGAGCGGACGCGGAGGAGCGAATAGGTAACCCTGGCCGAAGTCGCAGCCCATGCCCGCCAGAATCTCGTTCTGAACGGATGTCTCGATACCCTCGGCGATGATCCCCATGTTCATCGAGACGCCCAGGTTGAGAATGGCCCGCGTCAGCGTGGGATCGCCTCCCTTGTCGCCCAAGCTGCAGATGAAGGTCCGATCGATCTTCAGGATGTCGATCGGAAAGCGGTCCAGATAGCTCAGCGACGAGAAGCCGGTTCCGAAGTCATCGATCGCAAGCCGGACCCCCAGCGTCGAGACGGCCTCCAGGACCGCCGCGCCGGCCTCGTCCATCAGCGAGCTTTCGGTGATCTCGAGGATCAGTCGGTGAGGCTCGAGGCCGGTTCGCTCGATCGTCTCCGCCACGATCGCGGCCAATCTGGTGTCCTCGACCTGGCGAGATGAAAGGTTCACGGAGAGGCTGAGTTCCGGATTTCCGTAGGCCTCGGATAGCGCGGGGAGGCTGGCACAGGCCTGCTCCAACACCCATCGACCGATCGGGATGATCAAACCGGTCTCCTCCGACAAGGAAATGAACTCCTCGGGCGTCAGCAGCCCCCGCTGGGGGTGGCGCCATCTGACGAGGGCTTCGACTCCGATGACGCTCTCGTCCTCGAGTCGGATCATCGGCTGGTAGTAGACCTCGAACTCTCTATTTTCGAGTGCTTCGATCAAGCCCCTCTTCATCTCGAGGCGCCTTGACGCGGAGCGGTGCATCTCGGGCTCGAAGAGCGCGTATCCGTCCTTGCCGTTCCGCTTCGCTGCGTACATGGCGGCATCCGCGTTGCGCATGAGTGCCTCGACCGTGTCGCCGGGCTGCGCCACGGCGAAGCCCACGCTTGCGTGCAGGGTCAGGGTCTGGCCCTGCACCCTCACCGGCTGGCGCAGGGTGTAGAGAATCCGTTGCGCAACCCCGTGAACGTCATCGGCACTGTCGAGGTCCTCGAGCAGGATGGCGAACTCGTCGCCCCCCAGACGAGCGGCGGTGTCCGCCGGGCGCAAGCAACTCTTGAGCGCGTTGGCCGCAGCAACGAGTGCCGCGTCCCCGGCCGCATGACCGAGACTGTCGTTCAGGGTCTTGAAATCATCGATGTCGATGAAAGCGACGGCCAGGTTCGTAGCTCCCGATCGCCGCTCCAGCGCATGCTCGATCCGCTCGACGAACAGAAGCCGGTTCGCGAGATGGGTGAGATCGTCGTGAAAGGCCTGGTGCCGCAGTTGCTCCTTCAACTCCGTGACCTCACTGAGCGAGTCTTCGAGCCGGCAGTTGCTGAGCGACACGCTGATGTGCTCCGTCAGGGTTTGGAGAGTCTTCAGGTCGAGACTCGAGAACGAGGACGCATCGCCAAGCCGGTTGGCGACGACAACGGCACCCGCAAGGCGGCCGTCGATGCGAAGCGGAGCCAGGAGTCCGTTGCGCACGTCGTTACCGGGCACCAGCGATCGCAACAACGCGGTCCGCTGCGAGCCGCTGATGAAGACCGGCTCGTTCAGGGAGTCGAGTTCGTCGAGTGTCCCGGAGGGCCACGTTTTGTTCTGCATGCCCCCGTTTGAGGTCCGGCCGTCGCGGTGATCGAGAGAGGAGACCACTGTTTCCTTCGACATGAAAGTGGCAACCAGCGCAAACTCCGCTTCGACCATCTCGCGCGCGCAGCGCGCCGCAGTCTTCAATGTGGTCTCGAACCCAGGTGAGGCATGAAGCCGACGGGTCGCCTCGTACAGCGCCACCATGCGCTCTCGCTCGAGGCGCTGCCCTGAATACGCTCGAAAGGCAAGAAAGAGAGTCAGCGTGGGAACGGCAGCCATCCAGCCTGCTCCGGGTGCGGTCCAAAGGATCACGGCGGCGATCAGGGCCAAGCTCGTTCCCATGGTGGTTGCGATCGCCCCGACACAAAGGGTCATGAGCATCTCCCGAATACTGAGGCGGGCGCCGGAGAGACGGATTGCAAGGTTGATGAGGCTGTCGGCAACCGTCAGGACGCATATCGTGGCGGCAAGAGCAGCCACCCAGGAAATAGGCTGCAGCGGCCCCTGCATGTCGTGGATCAGATAGAAGACTGTGGTCGCGAGGCTGGCTTGCACGGCAAAACTGGCCATGTTGAAGGCCGCTTTGACGGGTCGTTGGCGGCGGAAGATCACGAGCGCGAGGGAAGCGCCGACGACGTAGCAAGCAACCACCGTGACGGGATCGGCAAAGAACAACCCCAGAACGAGAGGGACTTCGCTAAGCGAGAAGGAGTGCGCCTCGCCGCCGAAGAAGACATGGACAACTGCGACCTCGGAGACGGCGAACAGCGCCAGCAGCGCCCACCACGGGATGCGAATCTCGGATGATGTGGAGGCAAGCGCGGAGACGTGCCACAAGAAAAGAGTCAGCGCGGATGCGCCAATGACCCCGACGAGCAGCCACAGGCGCGCCATCTTGTTGCTCCTATGCGCCACTCAGGTCCATCCCTTCAACTCTCAGCGCTGAACTGCGAAATCCTGCAACGATCCCGATTGGTTCAAGACCCGCGATCAAGCGTCCCAGTGGACTGACGACCACGATTTGCCCGACCAGGACTTGCCACTCCACGACTTGCCCGACCACGACTTGCCCGACCACGACTTGCCGGACCAGGACTTGCCCGACCAGGAGTCGTCCGACCAGCTCTTGCCGCTCCACGAGTCCTGCAGCCACTCCGCCGCGGACCACGACTTGCCGGACCACGATTTGCCGGACCAGGACGAGCCGCTCCACGACTTGCCGTTCCAGCTTCCGCCCATCCACGAGTCGCCACTCCAGGACTTGGCCGCCCACTGCTCGGCGTCCCAGGGATTTCCGAATATGTCGATCTCACCCTCGAGCACTACCCCGTCATGCGAGAGTCGCGCGGAGCCACGCGCCGCGTCGAGCGACCCAAGGCCGGTGGAGACGGGGAAGTCCTGGACCGCGTGCGGAGTCGGCAAGTCGCGGAGCATCCGCAGATCCAGCATTCCGGCTCCCTGACACGCTTTCGAAGGTCCGGGCAGCTCGTTGGCGCTCGAGGTCATGAGAGCCTTGACCTGATCCGGCGTGACGTCGGGCCGCTGCTCGATTACCAGAGCGGCCGCGCCGGATACCACGGAGGCCGCTTGCGAAGTTCCGCTCCCTCTGAAGAAGCGAGTGCCGACACGGGCTTCCGGATGCGAGAGATCCGCAGAGGAGGAGAAGCTACGCAAACTGACGACAGACTTTCCGGGCGCAACCAAGTCGGGACGACGCAAGGCATCCCCGCAACTCGAGAACTCGGGGATGGTGTCGTCGAGGTGAGAGTAGGTTCCATTGCCGTCCGCAGCACCCACCGCCATGACGTAAGGGTCGTAGGCGGGATTGTTAAGTTTGGTGGATCCGAATCCACCATTACCCGCGGCGACGACGACGAAGATGCCCTTGCGCCATGCAACCTCGGCCGCGTGCGCCAGCGGATCGAGTTGATAGTCCTGAACGCCGTCGGTGCCGAAGGAGAGGTTCATGACTCTGATGTTGAGGTTCCGGTCGTTACGGTGCTGGACGACCCAGTCGATCGCCGCGATGACCTGGCTCACGTCCGTGGCCCCGTTCGCATCGGCGACCTTTACGTTGACGATGTGCGCGTCCGGAGCCATCCCCAAGAAATGCGAAGAGGAATCCTTGTGGATCCGCTTCGGAGCGCGTTTGTCGCGCCCGGCGATGATTCCGGCCATGTGCGTACCGTGTCCGAAGGTGTCCAGGTGACGCAGTAGGGGTGACTGAGACTCGAACGATAGATCGACGCCGTTGACGACCTTTCCGCGGGACAGCAATCCATCGACCGGAGCGACACCGGAGTCGATCATTGCGACCCCCACTCCGTCACCCATGAAACCGTCATTCCAGAACTCGGACGCGCCGGTGATCTCTTGCGTGATCGAATACATGGACGAAACGTCGTTCTGCGGCTCGTATTCGTCGCCGTCCTTTCCGCCACCGTTGTGGCCAACACCGTTTTCGCCGTTCTGACTGTGGTCGAGTAGTTCGATCGACGCGTTGGAGCTCACCGAGCCGACGGCCGGCGCCGCATCGAGCGCGTCGAGCTTGTCGCCGGGTAGCTCGACCTCGAAGGACTGGATGATGCCGAGGCGTCGCACGACCTCCCCACCGAGCTCGTGGATCGTTTCCCGGACCTCGTGACCGGTACCCTCGAGGTGCCGCACGATCACCGACACGGAGGGGGCCTCGGCGGCCCGGGTGGGGGCCGGAGCAAGGGTGAGGACCGTCAGGGAGACGAGGGCCAGCATGCCCACCAGGAGCTTCTTGGGCCCCGAGTCGCCCCAGCTGATGGCGAGCGCGGGCCCGCCATCGGTGTCCCGCACGGCTTGGAATTGCAGACGAGTGAACGGATTTATGCGCATGGGTTCCTATCGAAACCCGACCGAGGGAGCTGGATGGTCCGTTGGCACCATTTTTTTCCATGCCGGATGACTAGCCCGCGTCCGGCCGCAATGCGGCCTTTGTCCGATTCGACCGCTCGACTGGCCAGCCCGCCGGGCCCTGATCCGAGCACCGAAGGCGAAGGGCAAACCGCATTAGGTGGGCCGGGCGCCATCCTTGCCCCCGATCCAGTGGGGACGTGTGTTAACCAAACCCCGGTTTCGTTTGACTGTTGAGGAGGACTGGGTGACGGAGTCGGCGACCGAGCGGCTCATCGAGATGCTCGTGCCTCGTTACGAGCGCAGCACGCGCGTGATCGACCCTCCTAGCGAGGACGGGATCGAATGGGAGTGGCAGGGCACGGTGCTGAGTCGAGTGGGCGTCCAGGAAACTGGGATGCGCGTGGAGTGCGGATCACAACAGTCGAGCTCGCCGCCGACACCGCGGTGGCCCTGTACGACGGTCGCGCTACGCCGAAGAGAACTGGGAAGAGCGCACCGGCGTCGCCGTGGCCCGCGTGGATCGAACGTCCGATGGCTCTCTGTCCGTGGGACCCTTCATCGCTCGAGGGGCCGTCCCCCCAGCGGCCTCCTCACGGGGCGAAGGTGCCCTCAGGTACGTGAGCGCGATCGCGCTGCCCGAGGGAGGCCGAAGCTTGTACTACGAGGCGGCCTCTGGGGCCGGCTCCCACGATCTGCGGCACGAGCTCAGCGGATAAGCAACATTCGGGCGAACGAGTCCCGCGTCCCGGCCCGGGCTGACGGGATGAGAGGCCGGTTTCTCTTCCTGGTTACTTTTAGCGGCGCCCACCCGGCACCTTGACATCCGCCCATACCAGGCGGTGGTCGGAGCTCGGGAACGGAAAGACACCGACCAAACGGAATAGCGGGTCGTCCTGGAGCGGCCAGAAGACCTTTGCAGCGGTGAGCTTGAGGGGTCTGCTGGGCAGTACGTAGTCGACTCGCAGATTTCCCGGCGCGGTATCGGCGAAGTCGGCGGTGTCGAACGCAGGGTCGGAGATGTGGGTCTCGTTGATTCCGCCTTGGAGCTCTGCCTGCTGGGGACCGCCGCGGCTCGAGGGCGTGATCTTGGTTCGCAGGTGGGCCAGATCGAGGATCTGCTGGATGGCACCGGGCACGCTGTCGCCATCGTTGGGGTCGGAGTTGTAGTCGCCCATGATGACGAACGGCGCTCCGCGTTTCAGTCCTCCCTTCGTGCCTTCATCGTCGTAGATGTGCCGTCCCCTCCGGGGCGAAACGTAGTCGGCCCAGAAACCGATCTCGTCGAAGTTGCGCAGTCCGTTTCTGTCCTCGGGGCCGTCGAACACCGGCGGAGTCGGGTGCGCCGCGAGCACGTGCACCGTGCGCTTGCCGATCTCGATCGGAACGTCCCAGTGACTCTTGGACGACAGCCGTACGATCTCTAGCTCCTCCGGCGAAAACCAGTCGTTGGGGGCCGGGGTGTTGGGATCGTCGGGAAGGTGCGCACCTGGCAAGTCGGCCCACAGGAACTCTTGGAAAGTGCGGATACCTTCGAGGTCGATCGGGTAGCGCGAGTACAGCGCCATTCCGAACTGCCCCGGGAAGAATCCAAAACCAAAGGCGTCGTCGGGACCGCCGACGCTGCCGTCGTTGTTGAGATCGAACCCCGACGGGATACCCGTATTGGAGGGGGCGGTGTAGGCATACCGATAGCCGATCGCCCGAGCTCCGTTCTGTTTCACCGAAAGATAGTTGTCTTGGAACAGTCTCAAAGCCACGCGCCCTGCGTCGAAGTCGAACTCGTTGATCAATACGACATCGGGCCGGGTGCGCTGAATGATCTCGGCAACGGTTCGGGCTTGCGCGTTGTTCGGAGTGCTCAGATCCTGGATGAGCTGCCCCTCGGAGTTGCGATTGAGCGAAGCGTTGAAGGTAGCGAAGCGGACGTCCTTACGGTGGTCACGCTTCCGGTCGGGTTTCGCCGTTGCCACCCCGGCCACCGCCGGCAAGGCAAGGGCCACCACCGCGAGGCCCGCGACGGACTTTCGAATAGAAAGCATGCTCCCCCCGTTCATGATCGATGCAGCAGACCAGACCTGGCGATTCAACTGTATCCAGGCCGCCCTCCCTAAGAGACGTAGTCCGTGGATCGCCGGTGGGCTCTTGGTGTGGAAACCTAAAATCGGGCAGCAACCGGGGCGATTAGGTGGGTTCGCCAGAATATGCCCGCTTCGGGTTGTTCGGGTTGTTACGGAGACAAGGTCGTCCCTTGGTACCGCTCACCGGTTGTCATTCCGCACACTCGGACCAGTTCCTGGTCCGGTAGCGGCCTATGGAGCATTGCTTGGAGATTTCGCGCCGGAAACCGAAAACATGATCTTCAATCGACCTGAATTGGACAAAACGCGGGCGGCTTCAACCTCGGAAGCACAGCCTTTAACCGCACTCTAATTTGGCTCAAGTAGTGGTCCGCAACATGGGTTCATGCAGACCGACACCGTCATCCCCATCCGGAGCGTCCATGCCCCCTCGTGGAGCGAGGAACTGGATGGCCTCGATCGCCCCACGCCTTTTCTCGCCCTCGATCTAGAGCAAGTCATCGCCGCCTACTCCTCCTTGAAGGCCGCGCTTCCCAACTTCCGGATCCACTATGCGATGAAGGCGAACCCCTTGCCGGAGATCCTCGACGCGCTGGCGCAACGCGGCGCCGGTTTCGAAGTCGCCTCAGCGGCGGAACTCGAGACCTTGCTCGACCGCGATGTTCGCGCCGAGACCGTCATGTTCAGCAATCCCGTGAAGGCCCCGCTCGACATTCGTACGGCCTACGACTGCGGTGTTCCTCACTTCGCGATCGATTCCGAAACAGAGATCATCAAGCTGGCTCTGGAGGCTCCCAGGTCATCGGTTTACGTCCGTATCGCGACGACCGGCGCGGGAAGCCGCTTCCCCTTAGCGAGGAGATTCGGGGTCGGCCCCATGGAGGCGATCGAACTTCTCAAGCTTGCCCACAACTTTGGCCTGGTTCCCTACGGCTGCACGTTCCATGTCGGTTCACAGAACACGGACCCGAGAAGCTGGGACAACCCGATCGAAGACTGCGCCTTCGTGATGCGCGAGTTCGAGCGACTTCACGGCACGCGCCTTCGGATGATCGACATCGGCGGCGGTTTCCCCGCCCAGTACGCGGAGGAGCGGGTCCCTCCCCTGGATGAGTTCGGTAGGTTCATAAAGCGTGCACTGAGATGTCTGCCCTACCCGGTCGAACTCGTTGCCGAGCCGGGACGCGCCCTCGTGGCGAATGCCGGAGTCGTGGCGAGTTCGGTCATCGGCCGGCGGCGACGTGACGCAAAGACCTGGGTGCATCTCGACATCGGCCCTTACAACGGGTTGATGGAGGCGAACTCGTTCCTGGGGGGAGAGCGCAATCCCATCGGGTGGAGTCCCACCGCAGCGGATAGCCCGGCCACGGTATGCACGCTGACCGGTCCCACCTGCGACGACGGTGATGTCCTTCAGGACGAGGTCTTCCTGCCGGGTGATCTGGGAACCGGCGATCGCGTCTACATCGGAGCGGCGGGCGCCTACTCGACGAGTCTCGCCAACAACTTCAACGGATTCGCGCCCCCGGCGAGCTTCGTCCAGAAGGAAGTTTCCTCCGCCGAAGAACCGGCGGCACATGACGGCTCAAAGCCCCCTTGGTCGGTGCCTTTGAGAAGCGAAACTCTCGGACTCGTGGCCGTTCTCTTGTCCGCGATCCTGTGGGCTGTGTCGGCCAACGTCGCTGAGGGTCTCTATGTATCGGGGCTCACCGGACTCCAGGTCGCAGGCGCCGAGACCCTCATCGCCGCAGTCTGCCTGGGTGCCTGGAGGCACAGGCGCCGCGCCGCGCACCCCGACCCCTTGCTTTCCCCGGCGCAGGAACTCCTGCTCGGGGTCTCGCTGGTGCTGATGGTCGCCACCTATTACACGGCGATCGAGCTGCTGGATGTCGGGTCGGCCATCGTGCTCCACTACTCGGCCCCCGTTCTCGTGGTGGCTTGGAGCCTCGTGCGGACCAGACAACTGCCCCAGATCAAGGTTCTCGTATCGCTGTTGCTCGCCGCGATGGGCCTCGTACTCGTGACGCAACTCGTGGTGAGGGGGCCGGGCGATCTCCATCCGGCCGGCGTCGCTGCGGCCCTCGCCAGCGCGGCGTTCTTCGCCCTGTACACGCTGGTGAGCGATGCCGCAACGAAAACCGCCGGTCCGCTCGAGGTCACGACCCAGTCGTTCCTGTGGGCGAGTCCCTTCGCGCTCCTGGCCGTCTTCCTCGGCGGCTCGCCCGCCGCCTTGCTCCCGGCCGGCAACGGCGTCCGTGTTCTCTTCATCGGGGTGTTCGGGGCGCTGCTGGGGACGGGCCTCTACCTCTGGGGCATCGACAAGGTCCACTCCCTCAAGGCGGCGATCACCGCCAATCTCGAACCGCTGGTGGGTTACGCACTGGCATGGCTTTGGTTCAGTCAGACCCTTTCGCCGCTGCAGACCCTGGGCGGCGTCCTGCTCTTGGTTGCGGTCGTGCTGCTTCACGATTCCGAGAAGTCCGAGCCCGACACGGCCCCCCTCGCGCACCGCATTTCTCATCCGCACGACCAAGGATCGAACCTTCAACAAATAGCCACTGAATTAGGGGGTTAGGGTCGAAGGGTTCAAGGCAGGACCGCGCTGAGAAACGCTCCCTGTACGGTTGGGCTCGGTGAGAGAACTGGACGATGCCGCGATCCGTACGGAGGTGACGCGGGTTCTGCGCGGGCTCATTCGAATCGATACCTCTAATCCCCCCGGAAACGAAACGCCCGCAGCGACCTTTCTAAAGAGCTACCTCGAGGACTCCGGTTTGGAGTGCGAACTCGTGGCTCGGGAGCCGCGGCGCGCGAACCTGGTCGCTCGAATAAGGGGATCGGGTGGAGGCCCGTCGCTCACGCTAATGGGTCACACGGATGTCGTGCCCGCAGATCCTCGGGACTGGACCCATCCGCCGTTCGAGGCTCACCTCGACGAAGAGGGTTTCGTAGGGGGCCGGGGCACGGTCGACATGAAGAACGAGACCGCAACTCGAGCCGTGACCATGGCGCTCCTCGCGCGCTCGGACTGGCGCCCTCGGGGCGATCTGGTCTTCATCGCCCAGGCGGACGAGGAAACGGCGAACACGAGGTGGGGCTCAAGTGGCTCCGGCACCAACGCCCCGACCTTCGCAGTGACTATTCGATCGACGAGGGAGGCGGCCTGCGGTATGAGCTTGCCGACGGACGCGTAGTAGTTCCGATCAACGTGGGCGAGAAGGCGACCCTGCCCGCGAAGATCACCGCCCTCGGCGAAGCGGGTCATGCCTCCACTCCCACTGCCGGGAACAACGCGGTACCGCTGCTGGCTCAGCTCGTACAACGCCTGGGACGACACCAGATCAAGCCCACTCTCCTGCCGGAGACCCGGCGAACCCTCGAGATCCTGGTCGGCGACATCGGTGACGACCTCGAGCACGCGATCCAGAAAGCCGTGGCGCTGCATCCCTCGTTTTTTTCCGACCTGATGCCGCTCTTCAAGACGACGATCGCGCCGACGATGCTCGGGGGCTCGACCGCACTCAACGTCATGCCGGGACGCGCCAGCGTGACGTGTGACTGCAGGGTGCTTCCCGGGACGGGCCCACCGAACTCGAGCGCGAGCTTCGCACCGCTCTCGGCTCGGACATCGCCTACGAGCTCGAGTTCCTGGAGCCCCCCACGGGCGGCACCGTGGCCCCGATAGATACGCCGCTTTACCGGATCTGCGAGGAGTTCCTGGAGCAAAACGAACCCGGCGCAACGCTGATGCCGGTGATTTCGCCCGGTTTCACGGACTCCCACTTCATGAGAGAGACCTTCGGGACCATCGCCTACGGTTTCTGGCCCTGTCGGCGCACGCCGATCGACGTCTACCTCGGGGGCGTCCACAACAAAGACGAACGGATCCACGTCGACGACCTGGTCCACGCAACACGCTTCCACCTCTTCGCCACGAAACGCATGGGCTCGCTGACGAAATAAGGTCTATCCGACGCATCCGCTCGCGACGGTGAGGGGCCTGCTTGACCTTCTGTGTCAGCGCGAGACAATCAAGCACGAGACGGTGGAGGAAAGATGGTCGACAGCGCCAAAGGGGTCAAGGAATTCGTCTGGAGGGGTCGCACCGGACCCTTCACGCTTCAACTAGGGCCCGACGTCTTCGCCCCGAGCAGCACCAGCACGATCGTGGCCGAGGCCCTTGAGATTCGTCCGGGCGACGTGGTCATCGATGCGGGCTGTGGCAGCGGAGTGCTTGCCTTCGTCGCGGCCCGCCTGGGCGCCCAGCGCGCCATCGGCTGCGACATCTCCGAGGAATCGGTGCGAGTTGCGGGCGAGAACGCGCGCCGGTTGAAACTCGATCACCTCACCGAGTTTCGAGCGGGAAGTCTGTTGGAGCCGGTTCGGGACGTTAAGGCCGACGTGATCATCGGAGACATCTCGGGCATCCCCGACCCCATCGCCGAGATCACCGGATGGTTCCCTGAGGGTCGCGGCGGAGGGCCCACGGGCGCGGAACTCCCGGTCGCGATGATCGACGAGATAGGCGACGTTCTGAGGCCGGGCGGACGGATGTACCTGCCGACCGGAACGATCCAAGCCGAGAGCAAGGTCCTGAGCGCCGCGCGTCGGGTCTTCGGCGACAACATCGAACAATTGGTCGAGCGAGAGTTCCCGCTCCCGAACTTGGTGGCTCGCTCGAAGGACGTCGCGCGACTCGTCTCCGAGGGACTGATCAGCTTTCGGCAGCGAGGCAGCCGTCTTCTGTGGCGCCTGACCATCTGGCGTTGCACCAAGAAGTAGAAAGCGGGCGCTCCCCCTTTGGAGTCGCCCGCTTTCTCCCGCGACCATCAGGGGAATCCTGCTCCGCGACACCCCCGGTAACAAATAAAAGAAGGCAGCTTGCCCCTTATGGAGTCAAGGGGGAACGTCTCATTCGGGGCGATTGTCGAGAAGATCGTGGAGCGGTTGAGCGAGGCGGCCGAAGAGTTCATCCCAGGTATGGCCCAGAGCCTCGGCGATCTCCTCCTCGAGCATGATGAAGTGGTCGTGGAGCACTCGGGTCAGCGTGACCACATCGCCGGCGCGCATCGCGGCGAGCTGGCGGCTGTGAATGTCGAGCGTCTGACGATCGCTGTCCAGCCCCCCGCGATACGAATCTCGAATCGGAGCCATCCGGCGGCTCAGTCCCCTCATCGACTCACTGAGGAGGTGGTTGCGGCAAGCTCGAAGCACCGCTCGGTGGAACATCGCGTCGGTCTTCATCACCGCAAAGCGGTCCCCCAGATGCTCGCGCGTCAGTGAGATCGTGTGCTCGATCTCATCGAAATCCTCGTCCGAGGCGAACTGCATTGCAGCGAAAGTGGTGGCGCCCTCTAGCACCCGACGCGCATGGAGCACCTCGATGATCGCCTCCTCCTCGAGGGCGATCTCCCGGGAGAGCTCCGCGGTCGGAACGAGGTCCGAGACGATCGAAATCCCGCCGCCCTTGCCCGGCTTGACCTGCAGATAACCGACATCCTGCAGCACCCGCAGGCCTTGGCGAAGAGTCGGTCTCGAGATGCCCAGTTGCTCGGCCAGCTCCGACTCCTTGGGAAGGGCGGAACCGGCGCGCAGGCGCCCGCGCTCGATACCCTCGATGATGTGCTCGATCGCGGCCTCGAATGTCCGAGTCGTGTGAATCGGACGGGCGAATGCGTGGTTTGACAGCGGCATGGGACCTCACCTTGGGGGTCACTTGCTTGCTACGTCAAGATTCCGCACTCGAAGCCATTCCAAACTTTGGGGTGACGTACCTGAGACGATTTGCGCGACGACTCTCCGTCGTTGACCTCGCTCAAGTTTGATGGCTTTCGTGGCGACATCGGTTAGACGTCTTGATAACGTTGCTCGGTCTCGAATCGCGGGTTTCTAAAGGGAAGGATTATCAATCGTGTGGCGCACGCGCGCGCGCGCTCGGCGCGGCACTAACGGAACCTGTCAACAACTTTGAGACACTTTCTTTCGGAAATTAGTGAGTCACCTCCTTTGTCGTCGAGCGAATCTCGGGCGGATTGATCCACGCCGCGGTCGGTAGCTTCCACGGGCGCGGTGGTCCCTTCGGGAAACGCTCGGGGTGAGCGGCGTACGCCGCGGAGAGCACGGCTTGGCGACCGGCCTGCAGCTCCTGCGCCCGGCCGTAGTGCATGGCCGCGGGGGTCATCATCCCGATCCCGGAATGGCGATGAGCCTCGTTGTACCAGTGAAAGAACGACAGGCAGAAGCCGCGCGCGTCTTGCATCGAGCCGAACCGATCGGGAAAGCCCGGCCGATATTTGAGCGTCTTGAACTGCGACTCCGAATAGCAGTTGTCGTTGGACACATGTGGTCGCGAATGCGACTTGGTGACCCCGAGGTCTGAGAGCAGCAACGCCACCGGCTTGGAGGTCATCGAGCTCCCCCTGTCGGCATGGATCGTGAGCTTGTTCGGATCGACCGTCTGCTTCGCGATCGTCTCCTTGATGAGCTTCTGCGCCAACACCGCGAGCTCCCGGTCTGCGATCATCCAGCCGACCGCGTAGCGCGAGAACACATCGAGGATCACGTAGAGGTAGTAGTAGGTCCACTTGGCCGGGCCCAACAGCTTGGTGATGTCCCACGTCCATAAATGATTGGGCGCGGTGGCGAGCAGCTCCGGGCGCCGGTGCGTGGGGTGGACGAGCTGGTTGCGACGCTCGCGCGACTCGCCTTGCGCCG
>JBOGWW010000274.1:0-4355 GCA_050693655.1 Actinomycetota bacterium
GAGTCACCGCGCTCGGCCCCGGTCATCGACGCACACTCGACGGGCCCGTCGAGGGTCGAGTCCTCGGCCGCGAAGAACGACTCGAACCAATCCCGGCGCTCGGGGTCGTCAACCTCCAGTGCGACTCTTCCGGGCGCCTTCCACTCCGCGGTTCCCACGTGCTCGCCGTTGTAGATCTCGAACTTCATCATTGCCTCCTTGGTCACTGGTTGCCGTCTCTGTGGTCTGTGGGACTGAAATTCGAATCCGGTGCAACACCTCCAGAAAAGTCGGGGAACGAAAAAACCCCCCGATGTTCGGAGGGTCAGCGCACGCCGTTTCGGCCCAGGGCCGATTGAGCGCGCGCTAGGTAATAAGAAGTACGGAGGTGTGAAGCAGCGAGGGGGAGGACGACCTCGTCGTCCCGTTCGAGTGAGCTGTCGCCTCTGTGATGCCGATCATGAAGAGGTTCCCAACGGTCTGGATGCTCGGTTGCGCCAACCCCGGCGACAGTGACGAGGTAAGAAGTGGGGAAGTATCGCGGACGCTCTCCCGAGAGTCAAGCCGGGGGCCGTTTTCCTTCAACTAAAGGCAAGAACCGGCACCGAGGAGCGGAATTCGAGTGCGTTTGCACTTCGGGGCCGGCCTCCCGCGATCGTTCGACCTACAGCGACGCTCAGCGTCGTCAATAGTCGAAAGCCCGCCTGCCACTCCGCAGCGGTCCGCGGATCTCGCCGCGGTTCCAAATCATCCTCGTTGCTGCCGGTTTTGGTTCTTCGAACTCCCCGCCCGGCCTCTGAGGCCTCGCTATGGCCGGAAAACCCAATTTTTGCTTGGTTTGGTCGCCCGGACTAGGTGGAAGTAACCAGCCCTGTGAAGCAATGCAAGGGGATGGGCGGGGAAACGGGGGGAAATATGCCTCGTCGGTCCCGAATCGCCCGCATCATAGCCGTCGTTACTCTCTGCCTCGTGCTCGGCTCGTCGGTGCAGGCAGGAGGCTCCTGTTACCGGCATTCGAAGAAGGACCGCCTGCTCGCCAAGAAGACGAACGCGGCCCGAGCCAACGCAGGCGTCCGCAAGCTGAGGCTCGATCCTCATCTCGCGCGCGTGGCCAGGCGCCAGGCTAGGGCCATGGCGAAAAGGCGAACCCTCTATCACACGCCCAACCTCGGTTCCAAGGTCACCAGGTGGAGAACCCTCGGCGAGAACGTCGGTTACGCCACCAGCATCAAACGGGTGCACCGAGCGTTCATGAACTCGTCCTCGCACAGAAGCAACATCCTGAGGTCCGGCTACCGGTTCGTGGGTGCCGGTGTGAGGAAGGCGGGCGGTTACGTGTGGGTCGCGGTCGTATTCGAGAGCCGTAGGAATCCCGGCACCACGCTGAAGATGCCCTCCTGCTGACCGAGCGCGCGGGTGTCACAGGCATGGGTCGCGCTCTGTAAGGATCGCGCGGATGAGCGACCCGTACGACGAAGCCTCGAACCCCGCAAAGAGGAAGAGCGCCGCCCTGACGGACGGAGCCGACCGCGCCCCGGCACGCGCCATGCTCAAGGGCGCCGGCTTCACCGACGAGGACTTGTCCCGTCCCATCATCGGCGTGGCGTCGACCTGGATCGAAACGATGCCCTGCAACTTCAATCAGCGCCGGCTCGCGCAGCACGTGAAGGCGGGAGTGCGAGGCGCGGGGGCCACCCCGATGGAGTTCAACACGATCGCGGTCTCCGACGGCGTGTCCATGGGGACCGAGGGCATGCGCGCCTCGCTGGTGAGCCGCGAGCTCATTGCGGACTCGATCGAACTCGTTGCGCGGGGTCACCTCTTCGACGGGCTCGTCTGCCTGGTCGGGTGCGACAAGACCATCCCCGCGGCGATCATGGCGGCCTGCAGGTTGGATATCCCGAGCCTCGTCTTCTACAACGGCTCGATCGCTCCCGGCCGGTTCGACGGGCGTGATGTCACCATCCAGGATGTCTTCGAGGCCGTCGGTCGGCACGCGGCGGGACGCCTGTCGGCCGGGGACCTCCACGCGCTGGAGGGCGCGGCCTGCCCGGGTGCCGGCGCCTGCGGAGGACAGTTCACCGCAAACACGATGGCGATGGCCGCCGACTTTCTCGGCATCAGTCCCTTCGGACTGAGCGGAATCCCCGCCGCCGACGCAAGGAAGGAGCCCGCGGCGGAGCAAGCGGGACGCATCGCGGTGGATCTCGTGGCCAACGACCTGCGGCCCTCGGAGCTCATCACGGCCGCTGCCCTTCGCAACGCCGTGGCCTCGGTCGTGGCCTCGGGCGGCTCGACCAACGGAGTGCTTCATCTCGTCGCGATCGCACACGAGCTCGGACTCGAGTTGCCGCTCGAGGAATTCGACCGCATTGCGCAGGAGACACCGATCGTGGCGGACCTCAAGCCGGGGGGCCGCTACGTGGCCACCGATCTATACGCCGCGGGGGGCACTCCACTGGTGGCACGCGAGCTGTTGAAGGGCGGGCACATCGACGGGGCGGCGCGGACGGTGGACGGACGGACGATCGAAGAGGTCGCGGCGTCGGCGGGCGAGGAAGAGGGCCAGGACGTCGTGACGACGGTCGAGACTCCTCTCAAACCCACCGGCGGCCTGGCCGTCCTACGGGGCAACCTGGCGCCCCGAGGCTGCATCGTGAAGCTCGCCGGGCACGAGCGCCGGCGGCACCGGGGTCCCGCCCGCGTCTTCGATTCGGAGGAGCGGTGCTTCGAGGCCGTGAAGGACGGTCGATTGCGGCCGGGCGACGTCGTCGTCATTCGCTACGAGGGTCCGGCGGGCGGACCGGGGATGCGCGAGATGCTGGCGGTCACCGCGGCGATCGTCGGCGAGGGCATGGGCGACGACGTCGCCCTGATAACCGACGGACGCTTCTCGGGCGCCACTCACGGACTGATGGTCGGCCATATCGCTCCCGAGGCGGCTCACGGAGGGCCCCTGGCAGTCGTGCAGGAGGGCGACACGATCGAGATCGACGTCGACGAGCGCGAGCTGCGCGTGGCGCTTGCTCCGGAGGAGATCGAGAAGCGGCTGACGGACTGGACCGCGCCGCCGGCTCGCTATCGCAGGGGGGTCTTCGCCAAGTACGCGGCCTCGGTTTCGTCGGCGGAGCGCGGTGCCGTCACGAGCCCGGGGGGCGCAGATTCCTAGCGCCTGGTCCTGAACCTCACGGTGCCGACCTTGCGACCATCCACCTTCAACTTGCCGAGCCACTTCCCGCTCATGGACCTTGCGGGAGTCGAGCCGCGCAGGTCCAGCCCGCACCGGTAGGTACCGAGACCCACGTACGGCATGTCGCAGAACTGCCAGAGGCGGCGCTCGCCCTGGACCTTCGGGGTGTGCATTTCGATTCTGACCTTGCGGGCCTTGGTCTCCGGCAGGTTCATCTGGACCCAGGCGACCTTCTGGCTCCGCACGAGGGCCGGCCGTACCCGCAGACTCCCGGCCTCGCTGGTGGCCGGAGTACCGAGCACGGAGTAGGCCATGAAGGCGACGACCAGGCTCGAGATCGCGGATAGCACCTTCTTCACTGCAAGCAGCTCCTTCGGCGGCTGGGCGATCTCCCCGCGGGAGACCCCTGGCTTTGCGTCCCCGCCTCGCGACGGGTTTGCCGTTTATCGGGAGGGCTCTGTGGTGCCCTGCCTCAGTCAGAAGTTCGACCGACCGAACATTCTGCTTGAGGTCAGGGAGACTCTTCCAGCCAAAGATGACCCGGCCCAAGGGCCTCAGGCGCATGACGCCGGACGACTGACTAGTCAGACCCCCTCCGCTTATGTCCCGTTTCGGGCGTATTTCGGCGCAACCCTCTAGTGGGAAGTACTTATTCAGAGGCCTGCTTCCGCGTTCCGAAAGTTCATATAGCAGCAATTACCAGCCGAGCGGAAGAAGGAGAAGAGCAATGCAGAAGTTGAGAAGGAAGCTGAGCCTCATGGGAGCCGTGCTGGCCCTGTTCCTGCTCGGCAGCGTCGTATTCGCAGCCTGGCTCGTGACCGGCGAGGGCCAGGGTGCCGCGCAGGCCACCACGGCCGACGACCTCGTGGTCCAGCCCGGAAGCACGACCGCCGACCTGTTCCCCGGTTCCACCGGCGACGTCGAGCTGAGCATCGAGAACCCCAACGCCTTTGACGTCGAAGTCAAGACGATCGTCGGCGACGGCCCGGTCACCTCCGGAGCGCCCGGCTGCAACACCACCGGCGTGAGCTTCGCCGACCAGAACAACGTCACCGGCATGACCATCGCCGCGGGCGCCACTCTGAACGTTTCGCTGGACGACGCGGCTTCCATGAACAACAACTCGGACAACGCGTGCCAGGGAGCGACCTTCAGCGTCCCCGTCGCCGTCACCGCCGAGAGCGTC
>JBOGWW010000275.1:0-6178 GCA_050693655.1 Actinomycetota bacterium
TTTACGACGGAACGATGTGATGCGGGCTGTCAGCTAAGGCCTCGATAAGGGACTCATATAGCTCCTCGAGGGTGGTGCCGAGGTCGGGAATACCGAAGGCACCCCAAGAGTCGCCGGGCACATCGGGAAGAAGTCCCTCGGAGATCTCGGGGACCTCTGCGTCCTCTCCGGACATGCTGGTCGATTCGAATACGACCTTATCGCTCTCGACGAACAGCGCACCGGCCGTCGGAGAGAGTGAGCCGCCGAACATTCCGAAACTCCCGAACTCCATCGCGCCCGGAGGCGCGCCGCTTTCCTCGAGCGCATCGACGACCGCGGCACCGTCGAAATAGAAGGTGGCAAGGCGGTCTTCGGTGAGCTCATCGGTCGTTTCGGTGTAGGACTCGCCGCCGGCCAGATTGTCTTCACCCCCGGCGACGTCCACTACTGCTTTGAAGCCGCTCTCCGTCCCGATTACGAGGTATCCCTCCACCACGCCGGCGGCGGAGTTCTCTTCCTCGTTGAGCACGTAGTCGGTGCCCTCGTAACTCCGGTCGGTCAACTCGTCGTCGCTGTTGGCCGAGGCCTGCTCGACGAACTCGAGGGCCGCCTCGTCGTCGTCGGAGGCAATCAGGAAGGTCGCGGGAGCTGTGTCGACCTTAGCTGCGGGGGCCGTGGCTCCCCCGCCGTCCAAGAGTTGATCGGGGAGCTGAACCCATCCGGCGATCTGGTTCCCCAACCAGGGATCGACATCGTCCTCGAAGTTCATGTCGATCTCGGCCAGGCCCTCATCGAGCAAGTCGACGAGTTGGTCGCGGGCCTCCTCGGTGTTGGGTGCTTCGGGGAACTTCTCAAGCAGGTCGCCGATGGCCCGCTTCTGGTCCATCGAGGGATCCAGAAAAACGTTGCCGTAGGCGACGGCGTCACGCGGGACCAGCGAAACGGCATCGTCCTGGGACGCTCCAAACAACATCCGGTAGCCGATGACGCCCGCGACCGCGACGGCCGCTACGCCGAGGACCCCCACCACGGCCAGGACGACGACTCTAGTTTTCATGGCACCTCCACCGCGCAGCCGACAGTTCGTTTTCTACTTGTCCACCTGAGCCAGATCCCGAAGTAAAGGCGAGCAGTCCGGTTGGGCCTATGCCGCCGGCCGTCGCGGCGGAGTCAGGACCGCCTACTGCTAAGCCGAGCGTTCGCGCGCCGCCTGCTCTCTTCGAACCTTGGCACGCGGTACGAGAGTGGGATTCACCTTCTCGAGCACCACCTCTCGAGTGATGACGCACTTCCCGACGTCCTGGCGACTGGGCAGGTCGTACATGACGTTGAGAAGCACCTCTTCGAGGATGGCGCGCAGTCCGCGTGCGCCGGTCCCCCGGAGCATGGATTGCTCGGAGACCGCCCCCAATGCGTCATCTGCGAACTCGAGCTCAACCCCATCGAAGTCGAAGAAACGCTGGTATTGCTTGATGAGCGCGTTCTTGGGCTCGGTGAGTATCTTGACCAGAGCCTTCTCGTCGAGGTTGTGAACGTGCGTGATGACGGGGAGGCGGCCGACGAACTCGGGAATCAGCCCGAACTTCAACAGGTCCTCCGGGAGCACGTGTTGGAGGATCGTCCCGAGATCCTTGTCCTCCATCTTGCGAACGTCGGCGCCGAAACCCACGCCCTTGCTTCCCACGCGCCCTTCGATGAGCTTCTCGAGGCCCGCGAAGGCACCGCCGCAGATGAACAAGACGTTGGTGGTGTCGATCTGAATGAATTCTTGGTGGGGATGCTTGCGTCCTCCCTGAGGAGGAACGCTGGCGGTCGTGCCCTCGAGTATCTTGAGCAACGCCTGCTGGACCCCCTCGCCCGAAACGTCGCGCGTGATCGAAGGGTTCTCGGACTTGCGCGCGATCTTGTCGACCTCGTCGATGTAGATGATCCCGGTCTCGGCCCGCTTTACGTCGTAGTCCGCCGCCTGGATCAGCTTGAGCAGGATGTTCTCGACGTCCTCGCCGACATAACCGGCCTCGGTCAGAGCGGTCGCATCCGCGATCGCAAAGGGGACGTTGAGCATGCGAGCCAGCGTCTGGGCCAAGAGGGTCTTTCCGCAACCCGTGGGGCCGAGCAGGAGGATGTTGGACTTGGCGAGCTCGACGTCGCCCTCGGCCTGGGTCCCCACCTGGATGCGCTTGTAGTGGTTGTAGACCGCGACGCTAAGGACCTTCTTGGCTTGTTCCTGCCCGACGATGTAGTCGTTCAGAAACTCATAGATCTCCTTGGGCTTGGGGAGGTCCTCGAGCTTGAGCTCGGGCGTTTCCGCCAGCTCTTCCTCGATGATCTCGTTGCAGAGATCGATGCACTCATCACAGATGTAGACGCCGGGGCCGGCGATGAGCTTCTTGACTTGTTTCTGCGACTTACCGCAGAAGGAACACTTCAGTAGGTCTCCGCCGTCACCAAACTTCGGCACCCGTACTCCCCTCTTCCTCTACTTCGTCGCGATCGTCGATGAGTCCCACCTCGCTCGGGGGAGCCGCCGCAATCGCTAGGCCTCGGGATTCTCTTGTGGCGTCTGCTCCTGTGCCTCGACAAGCCTAGCGGGTTCACCCGTCATGAGTGGGCTACTTTTCTCGGCAATTATCCGGCTGGAGATGATGTCGTCGATGAGACCGTAGTTCTTCGCCTCGCCGGGGGTCATGAAGCGGTCCCTGTCGATGTCGGTCTCGACCTGCTCGATGGACTGGCCGGTGTGATGGGCCAGGATCTCGGCCATGCGGCGCTTGAGTGAGAGCACCTCACGGGCGTGGATCTCGATGTCCGCGGGCGTGCCCTGGAACCCGGCCGAGCCCTGGTGGATCATGATCTTGGCGTTCGGCAGGGCGTAGCGCTTGTCCTTGGCACCCCCGGCCAGCAGGACCGCCCCCATGGACATGGCCATGCCGACGCAGATGGTCGAGACGTCGGGCTTGATGTACTGAATGGTGTCGTACATCGCCATCCCGGCGTACACCTCGCCGCCGGGCGAGTTGATGTAGAGGTTGATGTCCTTGTCCGGATCCTCGGACTCCAGGTGCAGGAGCTGAGCCACGATCAAGTTCGCGACCTCGCTGTTGACGGGTGTGCCCAGGATGATGATGCGTTCCTTCAGCAGTCTCGAATAGATGTCGAACGCCCGCTCGCCACGGCTGGTCTGTTCGACCACCATGGGAACGAGGTAGTTGTGATAGCGCTCTGAGGGGTTCATTTGCGCTTGTCGCCTCCAAGCCCTTGGTTCGCTATTGAAAGAATCTGGTGGCCCACTAGTGTCCCACCTATCGGAGTCAACTCTCGCTTTGTTCCTGCTGTTGCTCGTGTGACTCATCGACTGCGGCGTCCTCGGGACCCTCGGTTCGAGACGGTTCGAGACCCACCACGTTTGCCTGCTCGACCACATAGTCGAGCGCCTTCCGGCGCATGATATCTGCGACTACTCCCCTCAAACGCCCGGACGAGGCCAATTGTTTCGCCAGCTCGTCCGGCTCGCTGTTGGTCTGGGCGGACAGATAGGCGATCTCGCGCCCAAGATCCTCGTCGTCGACTTTGATATCGGTCCTGCGCATGACCTCCTCGAGCAGAAGCTCGGCCACCACCGACAGCGCTGCCTGCGTACGCATCTCGGAACGCACCCCGAGTTCCGTCGAGCCGGTTTGCTCGGCGTACTGCTCGAGCGAGATTCCCGCGCCGGCGAGGTCCTGCTCGAAGTGCTCCATCCGGTGTTTCACCTCGTCGTCGACCAGGCGTTCCGGCGCCTCGAGTTCCGCAGCCTCGACGAGGCGTTCGAGCACCAGGTTGCGCACCTGCTGGGTGGCCACCTCCCGCTGGTAGTCCCCCAGTCGCCCGCGCAGGTCCTCCTTCAGCTCTTCGAGGGACTCGAACTCGCCGACGTTGGCGGCGAACTCGTCGTCGAGCTCGGGCAGCCGCTTGGCCTTCACCTCTTTGACCAGGACCGTGAAGGAGATCTCCTCCCCCGCGAGCTCGGCGGCACCCTCGGGCATGGTGTCGTTGAACTTGAGGATGTCACCGGGCTTCGAGCCAACGACTTCGTCGTCGAGCTTGGGGGGACCCTGGCGAGATCCGATCTCGTACAGAAGGTCTGGGGCGCTTACGCCCTCGACGAGCTCCTCGCCGCGGTACCCCTTGAGGTCGATGACCACGAAGTCGCCGCTCAACGCCTCGCGGCCGATGGTCTCGAGTTCGGCGAAACGGTCCCTGAGACGGTCGAGCTGATCGTTCAGGTCCTCGTCCGTTATCTCGGACGAGGGCGCCTCGACGGTGATATCCGACAGCTCGGGCACCACTACCTCGGGCCGCAGGTCGACGGTTGCCTCGAACACGATCGGCACTCCGGACTCGAAGGTAACGACCTCGATCTCGGGCGGCGCGATGGCCTCGAGCTCCTCCGATTCGAGCGCCGAGACGTAGAGGTCCGGAAGGGCCTCGCGCAGCGCCTCCTCCCGGATGGCTTCCGGTCCCACCCGCTGATCGATCAGCTGCCGGGGGACCTTTCCCTTGCGAAAGCCGGGCACCCTGATCTCGTTCGCCCACCGCCTGTAGGCCGCGTCGAGCGCCGGCTTCAGCGACGCCTCGGGCACCTCGACCCGAAGCTTGGCCTTGTTGGCTTCGAGGCGCTCGGAGGTGGTGGTCAGAGATGTGTTCATGCGATGCATCCTATGGGTTGGGCACCGGCGGTCCGGATGCGTCGAGGGTCGGAAATCGGTTGCCGCGAAGGGAAGGCACCGCGCCGCGGAGAACCGGAAGGGTAAGGCTGGGGGCCGGTCCCCGCAGGGTTACCTGGGTTGGGAGCCAGAGACCGCGCTAGGCGGACGAAGTGGGGATGACGGCCCCTGGCCCCCAGCCGAGGCATCCCTGCCAATGGGGAAATGCTCGTCCTAGTATCACTCGAACAGCAGCCACCGTAACGATCGCCTACGACGATAGCTTAATCGCAGTCTGCGCCCAAACGCTCCACTAGAGCAAGCCTCGGGCGCATCCTTTTTCACCCGGCTAAGGACTGACGACCCGCCGCGCGTAGACCCTTCCCGGCTTATTCACCCGAAAACGGGCGAAGTACCCAAGCCGGCCGCCGACTCGCTCGTCCGGCTGGAGGTCGATCCGCACCGCGAGGTCCATCAGTGTCGAATAGCCGACCATATGAGGATCCCCAAATATTTCCCCGACGACGACCCTTCCCCCGTGTCGCACGACTCGGTGCAACTCAGCAAGCGCACGGTATTGGTCCGGGATCTCAGCGAGGACGGTGACGAGAAAGGCACCGTCGAAGCGGTCCTCATCGAAGGGAAGCTCCCCTGCGTCACCCAGCCCCGGCACGACGTTGGCGAGTCCCCGCTCTTGCGCCCGGCGCAGCGTGTGATCGAGCATTCGTTCCTGGACATCCAGGATCTCGAGGGTGCCGCCCGGAAGCAGCCTGCGGGCCACCCCGAGCGTGTAGTGACCGGTTCCCGGACCGATCTCGAGGAGGCGTTCGCCGGGAAGGGGGGCCAGGATGTCCTCGAGTCGAGTCGCGGTGATGATCGGGCGCGGGAGCGACAGGAAGATGCGTCCCGCGTAGGGACAGGCAGAGGGGTTCTTGCGCCAGTACCGCGCGACGCCCGCGAGCCCGGCTAGGCCGAGCCCACCCAGCGCGGGTCGGAGTCTCACGGCCACCACCTTTGATTGGCTAACGGCGACGACCTGTCTATCGCACCGGCTCGCCCTGTGCTGCGTCGTCCTTGGTGCGCCACCGTGAGCCCGCTGTCAACGCACTGATCGGCGCGAGCCGCCGACACGATCACAGGCCTCCGGCTTTCCGGGGGCCTGTGCCGTTGGCGGGATGCCTGTCGGCTACCGCAGCCCTCGCGCTCGTGCGAGGATTAGCCGACCGGGGCGTGGCCCAGCTTGGCAGGGCGCCTGCTTTGGGAGCAGGAGGTCGGCGGTTCGAATCCGCCCGCCCCGACTACTACTTCGGTCACCGGCAGCGGGTACGCTTCCTTCCTGCCGGGCCGTGCGGGTGTAGCTCAATGGTAGAGCTCCAGCCTTCCAAGCTGGTCATGAGGGTTCGAGTCCCTTCACCCGCTCTCAACCGACGACGGTCCTGCCCTTGGGGCCGCGCCCGTGGGTTCACCGCACTCGAACTTCGTGCGAAGGGTTCCGCCGAACGGAACGAAAC
>JBOGWW010000276.1:0-3243 GCA_050693655.1 Actinomycetota bacterium
TCTCCTCCCGGGGTCCCCGGCGCTCTCGAGCAAGGCGCCGCTGGGAAGTAATGAAAAGCAGTACGTTTTTTGTCGGAGCGGTCTCTGCTGCTGGGACTCCACCCTGGTTACGAACTGTGTTTGCGCCCGGCGTGATGGTCTCCTGAATCCCCGCCTGTGCGTGCGCTCTACCCCGTAGGGAGCTTCCGCGCGGCAACCGGTGGCGCCGCAACGAAGAGTGGTTCGAGAGCTTTGAAGGGCTGCCTGTTGTCCCACTCGATCAAAGCGGTTCGTTCGACGAGGGCGCGCAGCGCATGAATTCCTCTCGCGCCCACGCTGTGGAGGTTCAGCGTCTGTCGCGCCAGCTCGGCAAGGACATCCTCTTTTGACGGGAGGCCTCCCCTGTAAGCTTGTGTCGCTATTGCGTCGATTGATCCAGTCGAAGGCGAGCGATCTTTACTCGGTGGACGAAACTGACTTACCGGTCGTCCGTACCTCAGATCCAGCGCAAGAGCGCCGGCGGAGGCAACCGTGATACCGACTTTCGCCGCGGCTCGCTCAATCCGTACAACATCGTTCGATTCCAGCGACGGCATGAGCACTCCGATGCCATTGCTCGAGATGATACGAACCTTCAGGAAAACCCGGTCCGAGGCTGAAATCAGAACGCGACCCCTTAGGTCATCGAGAAAGGCTCGCATGAGCGTTTCCGGGGAAAGGGTACGCACCACCCTCTGACTGCCCTCGTAAAGTGATAACACCGAGGTTTCTGTAGGCGCGCCCGATGGAACGACTGCCGAAAGCACTACGTCCGGGCGCCCGTGGACCATCGGGACGCGCAGTCGTCGAGCGGCCGCTCGTACAAACGCAGCCGACGTGCTGCGGAGTTCATAGCGCAAACCACCAAGCTCGACGGTAAGCGAATCCGCCCAGGTGAGAGAATCCAGTTCCTCGGGGCCGCTGGCGGAATCGTCATCAATGACTCGCGGTATGGACGCGCTTGAGACCGCAGAGTTCATAACTCCTTCTCGTGCAAGGTAGGCAGTCAAGTCGTCTGCTCCATCACACGGTCGGCCATCGGCGGCGGGCGGAACCGTAGGCCGCGAGCCAAAGCTCTGATCTCGTGGATCAGGTCCAACAAAGTGCCGTCTTTGGTCAGAAACCCGTCTGCTCCGGCGAGTAACGCCGCATCGAGCAGCTCTTCATCGGGGCTTTCTGCGACGAAAAGCACACCGGTCCCCGGTCGGCGCTTCTTGACGACGGCAGTCATCTCGGGGCCGTCCCCGTCCGGCAGATTCCCATCGAGAACCAGCACATCCGGCCTCAACTCCTCGGACAACGCGAGTGCGGTGTGCCATTCACTGGCCAAGGCTTCAACGCGCAAATCCGGCTCGCCTTCGAGCACGGCTTTCATTGTCTCGCAAAATAGGGCGCGACCCTCGGCAATCACGAGACGAATCGGACCGTCTGGTTTCTCCACACACCCTCCCGCCCAGCGGGGTTTTCTCCGCTTGAGCCTAGGGAGTCAGTGCCTTCGCTACACGCTCTCGCTCCCGTAGCTCCCTTACCTCAGGTGCAGTAGGTCCAGACATTTGCAACGGGGTGCTCGATACCCGTGGAGGGATAGGTAGCTCACTGTTGTTGGTCGTTCATGCCTCCGCGCATGCGGGCTCGAGGGCCTTGTCCCCCGCTGCGTCGCTGGTGACTGCGCCATCGAGGTCCGGTTGTTCCTCGGACTGGGAGCCCGCACGCACGTCCCGGAGCAGAGTCGTGGCGAGCACGGCGATGGCTAGCGCGATGACGGCACCGATCGCAGCGATCAGTTCCATCCCCTGAGTGAACGCGGAGTGGGCCGCATCGAGGAGCGCAGCGCCCACCTGGTCGGGTAGCTGCTGGGCAGCAGCAAGGGCGCCGCCAAGGGTGTCGCGCGCGGCCTCCGCCACCTGTGGTGGAACCTCGTCGGGAAGGGTGTCGGTCACCTCGCTGCGGTAGACGGCGGCGCCGATGCTGCCCAGGACGGCGATCCCGAGCGCTCCGCCGAACTCTGCGCTCGTCTCCGAGATCCCGGACGCGGCCCCGGCGCGTTCGGGCGGTGCGGAGCCGATGATCAAGTCCGTGCCCAAGGTGAACACCGGGCCGAGGCCGAGTGACATGACGACGGACGCGGTCACGACGACCGCCAGTCCCGAGGTCCCGTCGACCTGGGTGAGGATTCCCAGGCCGGCCGCCAGCAGTGCCAGACCCGCACCCATGACATATGCCGGGCGAACCCGGCGCACGATCGCGGGGGCCAGCATGGAACCGACGATGAAGCCGCCGGCCTCCGGCAGCGTCCACAAGCCCGCCTTCAAAGGCGACAGTCCGAGCACCAGTTGCAGGTACTGCGCGATGAACAGAAAGGCACCGAACATGGCGAGGATTGCGAGCGTGAAGGTGACCAGCGACGCGCTGAAGGCGGGCACCCGGAACAGCTTCAGGTCGATCACGGGATCGGACAGTCTTCGCTGCCTGCGGACGAACGTGGCGCCGACGACGAGGCCGGCAAGGATCGCCAGCACCGGCAGGAACCCCAGACCGTCCTGCGCGATCTGCTTGAGGCCGTAGATGACCGACAGCACCGCGGCCAAGGACAGCGCCGCGCTGGTCAGGTCCAGCCGTCCGGCGTCGGGATCGCGGAACTCGGGCAGCAGTCTCGGACCGACTGCGAGCAGCAGCACCATCACCGGCACGGCCAGAAGGAAGACCGAACCCCACCAGAAGTTCTCCAGCATCACCCCGCCCAGCAGCGGACCGATGGCCCCGCCGACCGAGAAGCTCGTGATCCACACCCCGATGGCGACGGTGCGCTGGTGCGGATCGTGGAACATGTTGCGGATCAGTGAAAGCGTGGAGGGGGGCCAGGGTGGCTCCGGCGAGTCCGAGCAGCGCGCGCGTCGCGATCAGCGACTCGGCGTTGGGCGAGAACGCCGCAAGCACCGAAGCGACGCCGAACGCGCTCGCGCCGATCAGCAGCAGCCTGCGGCGACCTATCCGGTCGCCCAGCGTGCCCATGGTGACGAGCGACCCGGCGACCATGAATCCGTAGATGTCGACGAGCCACAGAAGCTGAGAACTGCTGGGCTGGAGGTCTTCGCTGAGCCGCGGCACCGCCAGATGCAGCACGGTGAGGTCCATCGCGTAGAGCACGCACGCAAGGGCGAGCACGGCGAGCCCGATCCACTCGCGTCGCCCGGCCTTGGGCGCGTGGTCGGCAGCCATGACTGT
>JBOGWW010000277.1:0-1584 GCA_050693655.1 Actinomycetota bacterium
GGGTATGACGGCCCGCAACATCCGGGCTCATCAGACGCGCGGGCTCCTGCCCGCCCCCCAACTCCGGGGACGCACGGGCTTCTACGATGCCGAGCACGTAGCCCGCCTGGAGCTGATCAAAGACATGCAGGCCTCGGGCTTCAATCTCTCGGCCATAAAGAAGCTGCTGGACGTCGCCCCACTGGGAGCGGGCGAGGAGGTGCTGAGGTTCGAACGAGCCCTGATGGCACCCTGGGACACCGAAGGGCCCCAGATCCTGGACCATGCCGCGCTCGCCGCGATGCTCGGAGGAGAGGTGGCGCCCGAGACGCTTGGGAGGGCCGAGGCCCTGGGGGTGGTGGTGGACCTCGGCGACGGTCGCTACGAGGTGCCGAGTCCCGGCCTGCTGAGGGTGGGATCGGAGGTCGTGGCGCTCGGCATCCCGGTCGAGCGCGTCATCGAGGTATTCGAGCGGCTGATGAACCATTCGCAAGGCGTTGCGGGCGTGTTCGTGGATTTGTTTCTGAGCGATGTGTGGAGACCGTTCGAGTCCGCGGGGAGCCCCGAACGAGAGTGGCCGAGAGTCAGGCACGCGCTCGAGCAGCTGCGCCCTCTTGCGTCGGAGGCCCTGCTCGGCGCATTTCATCGCACCATGTCGAAGGCCGTCGAGGAGGCGTTCGGTGAACGTCTTCAATCATCGGACGGGTCACGTTACTCTGCGTCTCCGTGAACACTCCCATCTGGATCGATCCCAACCAATACGACCGTTTCATCCTGCGGCAGAAGTTTCGCTGGGTCGTCAACGAGTACCAGTTCTCGCTGCCCCAGGGTGACGGCGATGCGCCGGGGCCGCCGTTTTGCTTCGTGCGGCAGAAGGCCTTCAAGTTCAAAGAGGACATCCGCTTCTATGCCGACGAGAGCCGTTCGACGGAGCTCATGCGGATCAAGGCTCGGCAGCGCTTCGATCCGCGCGCTCGTTACGACGTCACCTCTCCCGACGGAAGCAAGATCGGCGAGATCCAGAAGGTCTTCGGGGCAAGTCTGCTGCGCTCGACCTATCGGCTCTACGACTCGAGCGGCCGGGAGGTCGCTTCGGCATCCGAGCAGAACCTGGCCGTCGCCCTCTTCCGCCGTCTGGTCGGCTTCATCCCCTACCTCGAGAACTTCGCTGACTGGCTTCCGATTCCGTATCACTTCGTCTTCCAACGGAACGGAACCGAGTTGGGGAGTCACCGGCGTCACCTGTGGAAGTTCATCGACATCTACACGATCGACATGAGCGGAGATCCCGGCCGCACCGTCGACCGCCGCTTGATCCTGGCGATAGCCGTCGGAATGGACGCGTTGCAGGCAAGGTAGACGCTCGGTGGGTCGGGCCAACCAGTCCGGAGAGCCGAGGAGTTATACCCTTCTTGACATTCCAGGTCGTCTGACGATCTGTGTGGTCCAGGACTCCCGCGACGTTCGCTGCCGTCCGGATCACAGACATTCGGCGTGCCGGAACTTGCGAGGCGTGGAGAAGCCGGGTGATACGCGTCCCAACGGTTTTGGGTGAAGAATGGGCGCATCGGGGCCGTAGCTCAGTTGGTCAGAGCGGTGGACTCA
>JBOGWW010000278.1:0-1764 GCA_050693655.1 Actinomycetota bacterium
GCATGGCCGAGCCGTACTGCCCAACGCTTCGCTCTGTCGCCGCGGAGTCGGCTCGAAGAATGGAGTGGGGGATGCATGATCGTGGAACCGTGGTCGTGATCCAGGGACCGCGCTTTTCCACAAAATCAGAAAGCCGGTGGTTCCGGGCACAGGGGTGGGAGGTCATCAACATGACGCAGTACCCCGAGGCCTATCTCGCCCGCGAGCTCGAGATCTGCTACGTCAACGTCGCTCTCATCACCGACTATGACGTCGGCGTCGAGGGCGAGAGCGACGCGGTGACCCACGAGGCCGTCATCGAGGTATTCAACGCGAACAACGCGAAGCTGAGGGATCTCCTGTTCTCGCTCATCCCGAAGATTCCGGCCGAGCGATCCTGCCCCTGCGCGACCGCCCTCCAGGGCGCGCGCTTCGAGCCCTAGTCCTGACTTGCTGACCGTTTTCGAGGCGGCCGTGCTCGGCGCGGTCCAGGGCCTGACCGAGTTCATCCCGATCTCATCGTCGGGTCACCTCGTCATCGTGCCCGCGCTGTTCGACTGGCCGCGCCAGCAGGGAGTCGCTTTCGAGGTGCTTCTTCACACGGCTTCCCTGCTGGCTCTGTTGATCTATTTCTCGGGTGATCTCCTCGATCTCGTCCGCGGCGTCCGGCAGCGCGACCGGGACTCGGTTCGCCTCGGTTTGCTGCTGGGTATCGCAAGCATCCCCGCCGGACTTGCGGGCCTGTTGTTGCGAGACTTCTTCGAAGCTCAGTACGACGATGCGGCGGGCGCGGCGCTGCAGCTCTTGCTCACGGCGGCGATTCTCGTCGCCGCCGAGCAGGCCCTGCGCTACCACGAACGCAGGAACGCCAGGCGGGGAAGGTCCCTGCGGACCATCGGGGACATGAACCCGGTCGATGCCACCGCGGTCGGGGTGGGGCAGGCGGTCGCGATCATTCCCGGCATCTCGCGCTCCGGGTCGACGATCGCCCCGGCCCTGGCCTTCGGCATCGCGCGCGACGACGCAGCGCGGTTCGCCTTTCTGCTGGCCATTCCGGCTCTGATCGGAGCGACCATCCTGGAGGTGCCGAAACTTGGGGATTCCGAGATCAGCCTGGGGGCGGGCATTGCGGGCTTCGTGCTCTCGCTCGTAACGAGCTATGCGGCCATCGCGGGCCTGATCCGGTACCTGAGATCCCGGACGCTCTACCCGTTCGCGGCCTACTGCGCAGTGGCGGGCGTAGCCTTCTACCTGATCCTGCGCTAACCAATCCCTCACGTTTTTCGACACTGAGGTATCTCCTCGAGCCCTCAATTCGGAAAAAGGTCAGAACAGCCGGCGGATACCGAGCGCTCTGGCAACGATGTCCAGGGTGTAGGCCTCATCGTCCATGTCCTCCCACGTGAGACGCAGGACCCGCTTTCCGTTGATATTCAACTCATTGTCATAACGCTTATCGCGCTTCGTCTCGCGACGAGCCGCGTGCCACTTCCTCCCGTCGAGTTCGATGACGAGGTTGTGCTCCGGATAGAAGATGTCCACTCGACCCTTCCTTACGCCCTCGCGCATAACCTGGCGCTCGCCCATGGGGAGGTCACCCCTTCGCATCAAGCGACCGAACCTACTCTCGAGCGCGCTCTCCGAGAGGATCTCGTCGTCTCCGCGCACGGCCAGCAGACCACGCAACCGGGCACTGCCCCTTACCTTTCGCGCGGCAGCTTCCTCCACGTACTCGACGAGTTGGAGAAGGGGAACTCGGCCCGTCCTTAGGGCTGCATCCAGCGC
>JBOGWW010000279.1:0-1649 GCA_050693655.1 Actinomycetota bacterium
GCCCTACGCAACACCTCGGGCCCCGCGATTGACTCGATCATCGACAGATGAGACGAGCGCGGCTCGTGCCAGCCGGTCAGGAGACCATCGACCCCACGCACTCCCTGCGGGGGCGAGACGACCACCCGAGTCCAGCCCTCGCCCTGATGAATGCTTCCTCGATCGTCGACCACCGTTTCGAGTGCTCGCACGACCGTGGTCCCGACGGCCACGATGCGGCCCCCGGCGCTCCTCGCGCCGTTGATTCGGTCCGCAGTCGCAGCCGGCACACGATAAAACTCCTCGAAGGGAGGCTCATGGGCCTCGGGCGAGGACACCCCGGTGTGAAGCAGCAGCGGTGCAACCTCGAACCCGCGAGCGACGAGTCTTGTGAGCAGTTCGGGAGTGAAGGCGCGCCCCGCGCTCGGCATCTCCGCGCTGCCGGGTTCGGTTGCGAACACGGTCTGGTAACGCTCCAGCGAATGGGAGCGCGGTCCGTAGGTGATCGGTTTCCCGTGCTCCCGCAGGTACGGCTGCAGATCCTGGGGCAGGGAGAGCTCGGCCACCCAAAGACGGCGCGAAACGAGTCGCTCCCTATCGACTGCGTAGGGTGCCAAGAGGCGGACCTTGCCGCCGTTCGGGAGCACAAGCTCCCGGGGTACTTCTTCCACGAAGGGCCGCGGTCCAACCTCGGTCGGCTTGCGCAGTTCGACTATCCACAGATCGGCGGGGAGGTGGGTCGACAGGTGGAGCCGCAACAGGGTCCCGTCGGGAGCGATTGCCGGAAGTGACGCCGGTAGCGTTGCCGAGGTGTTGATCACCAAGACGTCCCCCGGATTCAAGAGATCGGATAGCTCCCGGAAACAGCGGTGATCGATTTCGCCCCCCGGCAACCTCGAGACTAGGAGGCGAACGTCGTCGCGCCGAAGGCCCCTGTCCTCGGGAGGATCCAGGGCGACCAGTGCATCGGGGAGGTCGAACTCCATCTCCTCACGAGCTGCCGCACCGACCCGGGTGATCATGATCGTCCCCAACCCTCGAAGGACTGATAGCGGGCCTGAGCCCGGTTCAAGAACCCACTCCCTGCCGTGCGGCCACCTCGGACGAGCGATATCTTCCGCTCGGGAGATGCCCCTCGAGAAGCGTCAACAGGCCGGGAACGCTTGCCGACGGAGGCGGACGGTCGGAGATGTCCTCGTTGGGGAAGGCCTCCTGCTGCATCTGCGTGCGCATGTCTCCGGGATCGACCCAGTAGATGCGCAAACGGGGATGTTCGGTGGCGAAGATGTTGCTGAGCTGCTCGAGCGCGGCCTTCGACGAGCCGTAACCTCCCCACCCCTCGTAGTTCTCCACGCCGGCGTCCGAGGTGATGTTGAGAATGCGCCCTCCCTCCTCGAGACGAGGCAGCGCGAGCTGCATCAATCGAAGGGGGGCAAAGACGTTGGCCTCGTAGACCTCCCGGAGCGTCGAGAGGGGGTAGTCGGCGAGCAGCGGTTGGGGACTGGGACCCAGCAGGCTGGCGTTGTTGACCACCGCGGTGATCGGGCCGAGGCTGCCGGCCTCTTCGACCAGTTTCGACAGATGCGCCGAATCTCTGATGTCTCCGGGAACGGCGACCACCTCGGTCGCGGCCGCCAGCTCCGAGCGTGCGGCTTCGAGCGGTCCGGGCC
>JBOGWW010000280.1:0-2284 GCA_050693655.1 Actinomycetota bacterium
CTTCTCGGCTCGGTCGAACAACGCCGGCCCCGGCAGCCCCTCGACCTGCGCCTCGCGTATCACGATGCCTGCCACCTCGCCCACGCGCAGGGGGTAAGGGCGGAGCCTCGCGCCCTGCTGTCGGCGATCCCCGGCATCGAGCTCGTCGAGCCCCCGGAGTGGGAGATCTGTTGTGGGTCTGCCGGGATATACAACCTGCTCGAGCCCGAAGCCGCCCGGCAGTTGGGCGAACGGAAGGCCGACAATCTGCTCGCGACCGGCGCCCAGGCAATCGCCGCGGGCAATCCCGGATGCACGCTTCAGATCGCAGGCCGATTGCGAGCCCGGGGGAGGGAACTGCCGATCTTCCATCCCATCCAGCTTCTCGACGCATCCATCGCGGGTACGGAGTCGATCGAAAGGACTAAAGGCTAGTCATTGTGAGCTATCCGCGGGTCACTTAGGGTCGTTCTTCGTTGAGTCCGGAGGCTCACACGCCGATAGAGTTTTGCTGCGAGTTCTCATTGTCGACGACAACGTTCACGTGCGCGGCGGGCTGCGGCAGCTCTTGGATTTCCAGGAGCACATCCAGGTCGTCGGCGAGTGCGCGGACGGACGCGAGGCCGTTAGCGAGGTCAAGCGTCTTACCCCGGACGTCGTCGTCATGGACATGCGCATGCCCGAGATGACCGGCGCGGAGGCGACCGCCGTCATCAAGCAGGACCATCCCGACGTCAAGGTGCTCGCGCTTACCGCGTTCGGCGAGATGGAACTCGTCAGCGAGATGGTGAAGGCCGGCGCCGACGGCTACCTCCTCAAGGGAGGTAGCGCGGACGAGCTGTTGCGCTCGCTGGATGCGGTGCACGCCGGCGAGGCCGCCTTGGGACGCGAGGTTACGCGCGGCGTGATGCAGAACCTCGCTCAGCTCTATCGCGAGGAGCAGGAACGCGCTCGCTCCCTTGCCGAACTCGACCGCATGAAGACCGAGTTCGTTTCGGTCGTGTCGCACGAGTTGCGTACTCCCCTGACCACCATCAGCGGCGGCGTTACGACCCTGCGCTACAAGTGGGAGGAACTCGACGAGGCGACCAAGCTCGAGCTACTGGGGTCGATGGGCAATCAGTGTGAACGGTTGTCCTTGATGATCGACAAGATCCTCACGGTCAGCGGCATCCAGCGCGGGGGCCTGGGCCTTCAGCCCACGGACTTCTCGCTCAACACGGTCGCACGCGAGACGCTCGCTCTGCTGGATCACAAGACCGAGCCCGGCCGGGTCGCCATCAGCGAATCGGACGTGGAAGCGTCGGGCGACCGGGACCGCATTCGAGAGGTCGCGGTCTCGCTGGTCGACAATGCTCTGTCGTTTACTCAGGGCAAGGTCGAAGTCGAGGTCTCCAGCGGCCCCCGGATGGCGCGTCTCATCGTGCGAGACCAGGGTCCCGGCCTTGATGCCGGCACCCTCGACGTACTGCTGAACAAGCCGTTCACTCAGGGCGACTCGTCGTCCACTCGGCGGGTCGGAGGCCTGGGGTTGTCGCTCTTCATCGCGCGCCAGGTGCTCGAGGCGTCGGGGGGCCGCCTGGATGTGACGACGAGTCCCGAGTCGGGCTCGACCTTCACGATGGTTCTTCCCAAGGCCGGCTCCTAGGCCGGTCCGGCCCTCTGTTATCCTGTCTCGGCCCCACGATCGTTCGGCGTGGCGGGCCGTTCCTAGAAGGAGTGACATGTACGCAGTGATCCGCGCGGGCGGCAAGCAGTACAAAGTCGCCAAGGGCGATGTCATCGAGATCGAGAAGCTCAAGGACTCCGACGACAAGGTCGAGTTCACGCCGTTGGTGGTGGTCGACGACAAGGGCAAGTCCACTGCAGGCCGCTCGGCGCTGTCGAAGGCCAAGGTGACGGCCAAGGTCGTAGGCGCCACGAAGGGGCCCAAGGTCGACGTGTCGAAGCACCGCAACAAAACGGGTTACCGCCGCAACTCGGGACATCGCCAGCAGTACACGGCCGTCGAGATATCGGACATCAAGCTGTAGATTAGGTACACGACTCTTTACAGAAGGAAACAGTCATGGCTCACAAGAAAGGTGCATCGTCCTCGCGCAACGGGCGCGACTCCGAGAGCAAGCGCCTCGGCGTGAAGATCTACGGCGGCGAGCTCGCCGGGCCCGGCCAGATCATCGTGCGCCAGCGCGGCACCAGGGTGCATCCCGGTCTGAACGTGAAGCGAGGCGGGGACGACACGCTCTTCGCCATCTCCGAGGGCACCGTCAAGTTCCACCGCATGCGCGGCCGCAAGGTCGTCAGC
>JBOGWW010000281.1:0-6817 GCA_050693655.1 Actinomycetota bacterium
GCCCACCCCATCGCATCGGCGCCCTCGAGCGACTCGATCGGCACCCATGTCTTGCCCGCGTCGGTCGACACCGAGACGCCGGAGTGGCTGCCGATGAACACTCGCGATGGATCGGCGGGGTCGATGACGAGCGAATGGAGGTCACCACCGACGACCGGGGTCGCGGGGGAAGTCTGTTCGGGCGTGGAGTCGCGCGTGACGAGCAAGGCGGCGAGCGCCACCCCCGCAATGGCGAGGCCGACGCCCCACGTACGGACCTGCGGCCGCTGGTACCAGGGCAGTGGTCTGCGGGCCCGGCCCGCGGTCCGCTTGCGACGCGGCGCGGGGCGCGCAGCGGTGCGCTTCCTCGTGGGAGTCTTAGCCATCGCGGCTCTCCTCCGTGGAGACGAGCGACCGCTCGGAGCGAAGACGCGCCAGCTCTTCACGAAGCTCGGCTATCTCCTGCTTGGTCGCCACATCGGTTAGGTCATCCCTTTGCTGTTTGCCGCCCATCCACATGTGGCGCATGCAGAAGAACATCACCGCACCACATGCGATCACGGGCAGATACGCGATCAGAAACTCCAAGAAGCACCTCCTCCAGAGGTCCGCCAAAGAATCCGCGCCCAAGCGCGGTCGTCTGCGCTAGACGGAGCGCGGCGGACGTTCGAGAGAGGTCGCGAGAAGCAGCGGCTTGAGGACGGCTGCGGCCGATGAGACGCGAATCGAGCGAAGCACGACCGTCATCAGCGCCCAAGCGAGGATGGCGAAGCAGGCCCCGAACGAGATCGGCGCATCGGGGGCGGGACAGCTCGGGCACGGCTCCATGGCTCCCATCCCGAGCGCCAGCGGCAGCCCGGTGATCAGGATCAGCAGCACGAGCGAAAGGACCAGAACTCTCCTCATCATCCCTACTGTAACTGGCCGACCATTTTCCGGGCCTCGACCTGCGGTCATATGCAGACTTCCGAAGCGGCAGTTCGCGGATCTCATCCTCGGTGCAGGGCGATAGAGCATCACCGGATCCGCAAAGCCTTGAGGCGGTGGGGTCCCCACTCGTCGAAAGCTCAGGCCGGCCGCATGCCTCATCTCGTGAGCTAGCGACTCGGGTACGAATCCGGCGCCGTCGTTGATCGAGAGGCTCATGCGGGGGCCGAGACACGCTCGGCGGGACCGAACCGACGCAGCCGCAGCGAGTTGGTCACGACGCTGACCGAGGAGAACGCCATGGCCGCGCCGGCGATGATGGGGTTGAGCAGTCCGATCGCGGCCAGCGGGATGGCGGCGGTGTTGTAGCCGAACGCCCATCCGAGGTTCTGGAAAATCACCCGCAGCGTCCTTCGCGACAGCCGGATCGCGGCCACGACGCCGGCGAGGTCACCCGACATCAGCGTGATGTCGGAGGACTCGATGGCGACGTCGGTGCCGGTGCCGATCGCGATGCCGAGGTTGGATTGGACCAAGGCCGGCGCGTCGTTGATTCCGTCGCCCACCATGGCCACGACCTTGCCCTCGTCCTGGAGGCGGCGGACCTCGGTGACCTTGTCCTCCGGCAGCACCTCGGCGAGCACGCGGTCGATCCCCACCTGCTGCGCGATGGCGTGCGCGGTGCGAGCGTTGTCGCCGGTGATCATCGCCGCCTCGAGCCCCATGCCGTGGAGCTGTCGCACCACGTCACCTGCACCCTCCTTGAGAGTGTCGGCAACGCCGAACACTCCTCTTACTTGGCCTTCCCACCCGGCGAACACGGCGGTGCGCCCCCGCTCCTCGAGGTCGGCCGCAGCCTCCTCCAACTCGTCGGGCAGGCGGATTCCCAGCCCGCTCATCAGCTTCCGGCGGCCAGCGAAAACCTCCGTGCCGACGACCGTCGCACGCACGCCGTGCCCGGGAACCGCCGAGAACCCCTCGACGGTATCGATTGGGGATCCGCGTTCCTTCGCTCCCGCGACGATCGCCTGCCCAATCGGGTGCTCGGACGACGCCTCAACCGACGCGGCGAGACGCAGGAGCTCACCGGCATCTTGATTGGTGCCCGTGACGACGTCCGTGAGCGACATCTCGCCCTTTGTCAACGTCCCGGTCTTGTCGAACACGACCGTCTCGATGCGCTTGGAGTTCTCCAGAACCTCGCCGCCCCTGACGAGCACGCCCATCTCCGCGCCGCGCCCGGTGCCGACCATGATCGCAGTCGGCGTCGCCAGACCGAGCGCGCAGGGACAGGCGATGATCAGGACCGCCACCGCAGCGATCAGGCCGCCCGTCGGGTCACCGGCGATCAGCCACCACCCCCCGAAACTGATCGCGGCGACACCTAGGACAGCAGGGACGAAAACCGCCGAGATACGGTCGGCGAGGCGCTGAACCGGCGCCTTGGTGCCCTGCGCCTCCTCGACGAGCCGCACGATCTGCGCGAGCGCCGTGTCCTGCCCGACGGCGGTCGCCCTGATCGTGAGCACCCCGTTGGCGTTGATCGTCGCCCCTGCGACCTCATTGCCTTCTTGCTTTTCGACCGGAACCGATTCTCCCGTCAGCATCGATTCGTCCACTGCCGATGAGCCGGCGATCACAACGCCGTCGACCGGGATCCTCTCGCCTGGTCGCACGCGAACGACATCGCCGACCTTGACCTCGTCCACCGGGACCATCCGTGCCTCGTCGTCGATAACGAGTCGCGCTTCTTTGGCGCCGAGTTCGAGCAGTTTTCTGATCGCGGTCGACGCGCGTCCTTTTGCGCGCGCCTCGAAGTAGCGGCCGAGGATGATGAAGGCGATGATCAGGGCCGCCGTGTCGAAGTAGAGATCGCCTCCGGCGAACAGCTCGTAGGTCGAGTAGAAGAACGCCGCCAGCGTCCCGAGCGCGATCAGCGTGTCCATGTTGGCGGTGAGCTTGGCCGCTCGCTGCGCCGCGGTGCGGAGAAATGGCCAGCCCGCCACGAACTGCACCGGGACGGTCAAGGCGAAGGCTGTCCACCGCGCCCACGACTGGTCCATGTAGAAGAGGCTCAACACGAGCACGGCAAGTCCCAGCGGCCAGCTGAGGAACACGCGGCGCAGCCACCCCCGCTGGTCGCGCGCGCGGACGTCCTCGGCCTCCACATCCTCGGGCGCCGCCGGGGCGATGCGGTAGCCGATGTGCTCGACCGCCCTCGACAGCTCGTCGAGGGTTACCCCCTGCGGGTAGTAGGTGACGGTCGCGCGATTGGCGGCGAAGTTGACGTTGGCGCTCGCCACACCCGCCTGACGGTTGAGTACCTTCTCGACGCGCGCCGCGCACGACGCGCACGTCATACCCTCGACATCGAGCTCGATTTCGTCCGAGTCGCCGAGGTCTTCGCCGATGCGATCCGTCGCCTTGCGCAGCTTCTCCGGGGATCTCGCCACCTAGCTCGCCTCTTGGAACCCATCGACGTCGTAACCCTGCCCCTCGATGATCTCGATCAGAACCGGAACGCCGATCTCATCGACGTTGTAGGAGACGGTCACGGTCTTGACCGCGATATCGACCTCCGCTCTCTCGACACCCCGTGGGGGGTCCAACGCGCCCTCGAGGGCGGACTTGCAGCGCCCGCAGTGAACCTCGGGCACGGAAAAGTTCGTCTTCGTCATGTCAACGACCTCTCTTCGCGCCTACGCTCGCTTCGACCTTCGCCTCGCCCGTGGCATCCCCGGCAACTCGCGCACGGGGGCCGGTCAATACCGAGCTGAACTTGACCGCGTCGACGAGCTCGGCGATCGCCGCATCGCCGCGTCCCTCTGTGACCGCCTCGCTGAAGCAGGTCTCGAGGTGGTTCTTGAGAACCAGCCGGTTGGCGCGTTCCAGAGACGCCTGGACCGCAGAGATCTGTTTCATGACCTCGACGCAGTAGGCCTCCTCCTCCACCATCCGGACGATCCCGTCCAGGTGTCCCCGCACCGTCTTGAGCCGGTTGAGGATCGCTCGCTTGTTCTCCTGCAGCATGGTGTCTTCCTCGCTTGATAGCCCACCCCAGGTGGGGTGCCCTCAGAATAGCAGGCGCCGCAAGGTGCTAGCGACCGAGGTGCCGATCGGACGTCCGGTTTTCGACCGGCGGCGCCGCACCGGGGAAGGGACGGCGGCCTCTGCCGCCAGCGTCGGGGGCGATCCGTACACGAGCAATGCGAGCAGCGCGCCGTAGATCGGGAGAGGCCCAATGAGCTCGGTGCGCCCGAGAAAGAACAGCGTTGCGTTGAAGGGAATCCCGGCGAGGATCACGACCGCTTGGGGCGTCGCCCCAGAGACGATGAGCAGCCCCCAGCGCAAGCTCCACCGCACCGGCGAAGCGGAAGACCAGGGAGTCACTCACCTCCAACCTATCGCCTGAAAGATGTCGAAGGCCGGGCAGGAGTCCAGGAACTGGTCGGCGAACGAAGGGTTCACGAGTTTCTCCGTGAGGGCGACGACGATGAGCGCGACGCCGACGCAGATCCCGCCGCTGGTCGGCTTCGGCGCGAAGCTCGCGCTATTCATCGCGGCGATAGAAGCGGACTACGAGTGGCTGGCGATCGTGGCCGCAATCAATACCGTCGTGTCGATCTTCTATTACGCCCGAGTCATGGCCCCCGCCTACTTCGACGACATCCAACGCCCGTTCCCGTGTTCGGCCGGTGGGCGGCATCGGCTACCTATTCATTGACGCTGGTGGTCATAGCCGCAGGGATCGCGGTGGAACCGGTGCTCGATAGCCTGCGCGCCGCGTTGCTGCTTCCGCTCTAGCCGTCGCGCGACGCCGTCAGCCCTGCAGGAGATCGCGTCGAGGGCCAGCCCGAGGTCTATCCGGCACACACCTTCGTCTCGGCCTAACGACAGGAGCCGAAAGGCAGGTCACTCTCCCCGCCGGACATCGCTCAGATCCGCTCGCCCAGCGCGAGTTTCCCCCCGCGCTAGCCGCGCGACAGCAGTTCTTCCAGCGCCTCCTGGCGTTTAGCACGAGGACGTCGTCGGCCACCTCCAGCAGTCGGCGCACCCCATCGCCGCCCTGCTCGACCCACGGGGCGGCGGCGGTTCACACAAGAGCACAATTGTGGAGGTGGCGGGACGATGTGTGAACCGGATCGCCCTCTTCAAGACGTTGCATCAGAGGGCTATTTCCTGATCCAGGTGGAGGGTCAGGGCAATCATCACCCAGGCCTTGGTCGCATTGAGGGATGAGACCACCAGGAATCGACAGCGGTGGCGCCGAGGGTCGAGGTTTGCGGCGGTTCGCTCGGAGATTCTTGGGAGAGTTTTCGGAGATTCGTGGAAGGATCCTGGCTCAGGAGCAGGATCGGGAGGTCACGGTCCGGCGTCATCAGGCGGTGACTCCTCTGCTGGGCCCCAAAGCTTCATCTCCTCCGCCTCGATCTCACGATGCACACGCAAGAACTCGTCGCCGGCCTCGTCGACAAGCTGCGCTAAAGCGGTAACCATCGCCGTGGCGTGTGGCGACCCCTCGGCCGATGCGCGACCGAACAGAATCAGGTCGGTCGTCACCTGCAAGAGAGAGATCAGGGCCCCAATGCCCTGGGTCAGCCAGGCCCGCGTTCGTAGGTCCCGTGAGGTAGGCCGACTCCGGCCCGCGCGACACGATGTTTAGCGCCGCCCCTTTTGCGCCCGCGTGTACGCGGTGGCTAGCCCACCCATAGTGCGGCCGCAGGTGGTCTAGCCCGGCGAGCTTCTCTAGGTCGCGGAACTTCGGGTCGGTGTTTCCCTCGAACAGCGGCACTGCCCACCCGTAGGGGTTCTTGAACGCCCGCCCGAACCGTTCGATCAGCTCTGCCCGCAGCTTCCGGTGCGCCTGCATCTCGTCCGCAGGGAACGGCTCGTATCCGAGGCGCTCCGCATATTTCTGGTAGTCCTCGGCGTCTTTAGCCTCCTGGATGCCCTGGTGCAACAGGTAGCGCTCGGCGATCTCCCTCCCCGACCGCGCGATCAGGCCAGCGACGACTGCAAGCTCGTGGAGGGTCCGCCACCGCGCGTGCGCCCCGAACGGGTACCCCGATCGCAGGAGGGAGAGGATCTCCGATGCGGTCAGGCACGCGCGCGCCTGGAGGCGAACGAGGGCCTCGAAGACGAGATCATGCTCCTCGGCCGCGCCGTCACGGTGGTGCTGCGCGAACTCGGACCCCATCTCCTGGCTCGCGACAAGAACGCTCTCATAAAGCACGAGACCATCGAGCCACCGATGCGCGAGGCGAGCCTCGAGCCCGCGCCGGATTGCCTGGTGCTCTAGCACCATCCGGTAAGAGGTTCTCTTGAGCTCCTCGGCTATGGGCTTCGCGGCCTCCGTGATCGCATCCGGGACTGTCTCCTCGATCCACCTCAGGACGTCGGCTTCCGGATGGCCCTGCTCGATCAGCCGCAGCGCGCCCTCGTGGGTTATCTCCAGGATCTCCTCATCACGCTTGGGGTCGAATAGGTTTCGCATGCTTGGGCAGCCTAAATGGTCCACTGCGACACATACGGTGCGAGGCCCCGCTGAGACCACCAACTCGAATCCGAGTTCGTCCTCGCTCGGGCACTTGCCCTGTCCTGATCTACTCACGGTCGCGGGGAGTTCGTTCGCTGAGGCTCCATTAAACGAGGTTCACGATGCAGGACCGCTGGATCTTGTCGATATCCTTCAACCACATCGTAAGCACATCATCGCTTTGTCACAGAACTTCCGAACGGTCACGGAGCCGTGCACGCAACCCAACCTAACTAACTTAACTTAGAGCGCGCCAATAGGTGAGTCCAAGCCCTACGTGGTTGGCACCCTTGCCCGGCCGAATAGCCCTTGCTACACAAGGCACGCTGCCGCTCAGCTCCCCGCAGTCCGTTTGCGCAGGTCACGCCCTAATGG
>JBOGWW010000282.1:0-2842 GCA_050693655.1 Actinomycetota bacterium
ACGGAGTGCGGGCGGCGCTTGCGATAGGGATCCTCGAGCGCTTCGGCCACGAAGTCGCCGTCTGGCATTCGCGCGCTCTTTAGCCTCCCTCTTCCATTCCCTTTGCGATGAGGAACCCCCGCGCCCGCTCGGTCAAGGGATAGCGGTTCACGATCTCCCAGAAGCGCTCCGAGTGGTCCGCCACCACCAGATGGGCGAGCTCGTGCACGATCACGTAGTCGCGCACCCAATTCGGGTAATCGGCCAGTGCGAGCGACAGCCGGATCTGCGACTCGTCGGGGGAGCAGTAGCCCCAACGGGATTTCTGCGTCTCGATCCACGCGATGTCGGCGACCCCTACGCCTTCGAGATACAGGTTCGACAGCTCGCGCGCCCTGGCCGCCAGGGCCCCATCGGAGTTGAGCCGGTCGCGCTTCTTGCGCTGCGACATCCGCAGGGCCATCTTGCTGACCCACTCCTGCTCCTCGGCGCGGCTGAAGCGGGCGGGGATGGACACCACGAGTGCGTCGCCGACGATCTCGGCGGAGATGGTCTTCTTGCGCCGAGTGCTGCGCCGGACCTCAACACGGCTGAACTCCCCCTCCACGCCGGGGGCATCGAAGGGCAGGCGGTTGCTGGGCACCCGGGCATCCTATGGCTCCCCCTGAGGATGCGTGCCTTTGTGGCTCGGGCACAACGAGAGAGAATCGCTCTGTTCCTCGCTGGGCCTTGCACTTTCATGTGAAATCAATCACAATGTGGTGAAGCAACAAACAGTCCCCCATCCGGGACTTCAGAGCCCCCTCCGTTTCCGCCCATCCCCCCCGACGGAGGGGGCTCCTTCATTTCCGGGGCCGATCATTCCTCCGCCTTCACCAGGATCTGAAGCAGCTCCTCGACCGCTCGCTGCAGCTCCGCCTCGAGCCGCTGCTCGACCAACCACTCGAGAACCTCTCGGGGATTACGAACGACGTAGGTGACCTTGTCCTTACCGTGGCCCAGCACCCCCCGGAGTCCCCGGGTTCTGAGCAACCGCCACAACGTCGAGCCCTCGCGCACCACGGCCTTGAAGGTGGGCGCCTTTCCCTTGAGCGCGATCGATAGCAAGGCATCCTCTCCCACCTGCCAGAAAAACGGTACGAGCGCCGTGCCGCGCGCGATGTGCCTGCCCGTATCCCAGGCCCGCTGGTCGCCTTCGTCGAGGCAGGGCAGCCGGGCGCCGCGCAGGAAGCTGTGCGTCATGCCGAGCGCTTCGGGATTGTCGAGGATGCTCCGGTGCCGGTTCAGTCCTCCTAGAAAATCACCTGGGTTGCCGTCCACGCCCCGATTCGCCTCACCGGGCCAGCGCGCGTGGTTCGCGGGCACTACGACGTCGAAGCGATCCTGGAGCGCGAGTAAGCGGGTTCCGTACGCGACGTCGTCGGTTGCGAGATTGCGAACGAACTCGGAATCCGCTCTCATCTGCGTCACCGCGCGCGCGTAGGGATCGGGCACGTAATCACTCGCCATCCCCCCCGGCAACGGCCGCCGCGGTATCGGCGATCAGCAGCGCGGGACTCGTCATTCGCAACGCGTCCGGAATGGGCGACGGGTCCCGGCCGCGGTGGGCCCGATGCAGGCCGTCGAGAGCCAGCTTGCCACTCCACGACTTCTCGAGCTCCCCGGACGTTGTGGCCAATGGGGCTCCCTGATGGGGGGCCGAGAAGGTGACGAGGTGGTCGACCTGGGGGCGACGCGGGTCCCAGCTCCGATCGGCCGTTGCCTCGAGGTAGTAGCGGGCCACGAGGCCCCCCTGGGAATGAGCCAGGATGTCCACGCGGGCCCCAGGAACCTCCTTCGCTATGCGCTGAAGCAGGGCGTCGAGACGGCGCGCGGCATGACGCAAGTCACCGAACGTATCCGACCGCTCGTAACCATCGGGATCGTCCGAGTAGGAGAAGACGTAGGACTTCGTCGCTTGATAGCCGAGGTCCGCGGCGACTCCCGCGATGTCCTCGGAGGTGCCCCGAGCCCAGCCCTTGTTGATCCCGCCCACCATCACCGCGACGTTGTCGTTAGGCGCGCGTCTAGCCGGTGACCGAGCGAGCGCGCGGGGCATGCAGCCGATCGTCTCCAGACCTTCGAACTCGCGCCCGAATAGTCGTTCGACGGTTTGCGTCCATGATCCCTTGTCCCTCACCGGAATCAGATGGATGGCGTCGCCCGTGTCGATGGGACCGAGATAGTCCTGAGGATCGACGTAGACGTCCTCGAGCTTGACGCCGAAGTGAAACCTATCGGTGGTCTCGCCCAGCCAGTGACCCTGGTCCACCTCGTCTCCCCGGGCGACGTAGACCTGTCTCATCCCCGTGTGGGTGGTGACCAGGCCCCCGCCGTGGTCGAGGGTCACGGCCAGAATGCCGGCCACCGGCCCGGCGAAGGCAACGGTGCCGTCGCCGGCGGCCCGTACGCTGGTGCCCTCGACCACCGCGTACTCCAAGCCACGATTGCCCGGTCCGTATTGCCCCTTGGGCAGGTCGAAGCCGCGCTGGATGGGAGCATCCACGGGCGGCACCAGCCAGGGCCGTTCCTGTTCCGCGCTCGCCGGCTGCGGCACCAGGAGCAACCAGGCCACGACGAGCGCAACCGGCCCGGCGGTGAGTCGACCATCCCGTCCCGCGGGGCAACAAACGAGTGCCATGGCACCCAGCGTGAGGCCGGAAACTCGAGCGCGCTGTGACGCGCGTCACACCCCGAATGAACTAGGGAGTGATCTTCGTGCCGGTGTCTCCCTCGAGTGCCTCATGTAGCTTCTCGATCGAGGTGATCATCCCCGTCTTGCCGGTGGCCTCGACGAAGCGGCACAGGGCCTCCACCTTGGGGC
>JBOGWW010000283.1:0-3084 GCA_050693655.1 Actinomycetota bacterium
CCGTTGTGAAGGCGCTCGTCTACGGCAATCTCGGCACCGGAGGGATGTCCAAGGCCGCTTTCGAGCAGTCCTACCCGGACTTCGAGCCGGGTTACCGCACCCATACCATCGAGCACCGCTCCATCGATGCTTCCGGCAACATCGGCAACGCCGGCGAGTACCGGGCAACCGTGCTGCCGGGAGAGTCACCCGACTGCACGACGACGGTTTCCGGCAAACGGGCCGGCCGGCTGATTGTCAGAAGCGGCGTCACGTGCGTCGATGGCGGGACGATGAACGGTGGGATCATGGTTCGCGCGGGTGCCTCGCTCGTGGTCTCCGACGGTTCGAGGATCAACGGCGGGCTGACCGCCGACGGCGCGGACGTCGTCCATGTTTTCGGAGCGAGGGTTAACGGTGACTCGCAGATCCGGGGGACGACCGGCGACCTGATCTTGGCGGGCTCGAGCTTCAGCGAATCCCTCACGCTTTCCGACAACCACTCGAGCGAAGTAACCATCCCGAGCGGCGATACGCGCAACTACGGCGTGGGATTAGTCGGCAACCGGGTCACGGGTTTTCTGTCGTGCACGAGCAACAGCCCCGGGGTCACCAACTTCGGGGCCCCGAACAGCGTCAGGGGCGGTAAGGGGGGTCAGTGTGAGGACCTCTGATCGCCTCTAATACGAGACAGAGGGGAACGGCGCTCGGCCGTCTCATAAGGTGCTGCCCCAGCGGCCGCGAGCGGATGATACGGGCCGAGCGCCCAAGACGACGGTACATTCGGAACCCATGCCAATCACGATCCGCAACGCGCAGGACGAGGAGACAGACGAGATCGCCGCGGTGCTCGAGGCGGCCTATGCCGAGTACATGCCCTCCGCGGACGCGCCGCTCTCCGAGCAGGAGCGGGCGGCGTGGACCGAGTACGGGGCGGACATCATCGACGTTCGCGCACGGCTGGACCATTCGGAGTTGATAGTCGCGGAGGACAACGGGCAGGTGCTCGGCGCGGTCACCTTCTACCCTCCGCACTCCGGAGTGCACTACCCGACGGAGGTCGAGCAGCAGGAGTTTCCGCCGGAGTGGGCCGCGTTCCGGCTGTTGGGCGTGCATCCGGATGCGCGTGGGCGGGGCATCGGACGCGTGTTGACCGAGGAGTGCCTCCGCAGAGCCGCCGACCGCGGCGCCCCGGCCGTGGGGCTGCATACCCTGTCGAGGATGGAAACCGCCTCTCGGATGTACGCGCGCATGGGCTGGGTGCGAGCGCCGGAATGGGATTTCCACCCGATGCCAAACCTCCGCGTGGAGGCCTACCGTCTCGACCTGTAGCTCAAACGACCGACTCTCAGGACTAATGAGTGATGCGCGATTCGCGCTCTTCGCGAAAGTGAAACCTGTATAGATTCGGCTTCATGACTACATCGATCGCGGTTTCCAATCTGGTCAAGACGTTCGGGCCCACGGTGGCGCTCGATGGCCTCGACCTCCAGGTCGAACAGGGTGAGGTGCACGGATTCCTCGGCCCGAACGGATCCGGCAAGTCCACCACGATCCGGATACTCCTGGGCCTTCTGCGGGTCGACTCCGGCGAGGTGACGCTCCTCGGAGGCGACCTGATACGGGACGCGGTGGCGCTCCACCGGCGCCTCGCCTACGTCCCGGGCGATGTCAACCTGTGGCCCAACCTGTCCGGCGGCGAGGTCATCGACCTCCTGGCCCGGCTGCGCGGGGGCCTCGATCTGCGCCGGCGCGACGAGCTACTCGAGCGTTTCGACCTCGACCCGACCAAGAAGGGGCGCACCTACTCCAAGGGCAACCGGCAGAAGGTGGCGCTCGTTGCCGGGCTCGCCTCCGATGCCGAGTTGCTCGTCCTCGACGAACCCACCTCCGGCCTCGATCCGCTGATGGAGGCCGTCTTCCAGCAGTGCATCCTCGAGGTCAAAGCGGAGGGCCGGACGGTGTTGCTCTCGAGCCACATCCTGGCCGAGGTCGAGGCCCTGTGCGATCGCGTGAGCATCATCCGTCTGGGCAAGACGGTCCAGAGCGGGACGCTGACCGAGTTGCGCCACCTGACACGCACGTCGATCATCGCCGACACCGCGCGTCCGCCCACCGGGCTGTCCGAGCTGGCGGGGGTCCACAACTTGGTTATGGAGGACGGACGCGCGCGCTTCGACGTCGACAGCAACAGCCTCGACGGAGCCGTTCGTCGGCTCAGCGGCTTCGGCATCCTTCTTTGACGAGCCATCCTCCAACGCTCGAGGAGCTCTTCCTGCGTCACTATGGAGACGAGCTCGCCGAGCCGAGCGACGACCAAGTAAGCCCGGTCCAGAAATGAAGGGACTCACAGGCACCGGCACGATGATCCGCCTCATCCTGCGCCGCGACCGGATTCGCATCCCATTGTGGATCGTGGCCATCGCCGGCCTCATTCTGTCGAGCGCCGCCAGCGTGATCGGCGTGTACGCGACTCAAGAAGAGCTGGACGCGTACGCCTCCTCGGTCGGCAGCAACCCCGCGGTCGTCGCCATGAACGGACCGGCCTACGCGCTCGACACGATCGGCGGGGTGGTGGTTTACGAGACCACGCTCATCGGCGTCGTTGGGGTCGCGCTCATGAGCCTGCTGCTCGTCACCCGTCACACGCTGGCAGAGGAGGAGACGGGCCGTGCCGAGCTGGTCCAATCCGCCGTCGTAGGACGTCATGCGCGTCTGGCGTCAAGCCTCATCGTGGTCGGTTTGGCGAATCTGCTACTCGGCTTGATCCTTGCAGGCGGTCTGACCGCGCTCGGTCTTGGCGTCGAAGGTTCGGTTGCTTACGGATTCTCCATGGCCACTCTCGGGCTGGTCTTTGCCACGCTGGCGGCGGTTTCGTCGCAGATCACCGAGTACGGGCGCGCAGCCGCGGGCCTCACCGGCGCGGCATTCGGCGCGGCCTACGTGATCCGGGCGGCGGGCGACGTAGGGAGCGGATTCCTCTCGTGGTTCTCCCCGATCGGATGGGCTCAGGCAATGCGGGCATTTGGCGAGGAGCGGTGGTGGACGCTGCTGCTCACCTTCGCGTTAGCGGCCCTCCTCATGTCGTTGGCCTTCGTCCTCGAG
>JBOGWW010000284.1:0-4792 GCA_050693655.1 Actinomycetota bacterium
ATACAGCAAGGAGCACCTCGTCGAGAAGTGGTTCCGCGACATCAAGGTCTACGACATCTTCGAGGGCACGGGCCAGATCCAACGGGTCATCATCAGCCGGGCGATCCTCGGCCGTCTCGACCGGTGAGGACCTGCGGAGGGGCCCACCGCGCGGGCATCTAGGATCGGGTCGTCAAGTCACCAGGAGGAAGCGAGCAAATGGGTTTGCTGGACGGAAAGATAGCGATCGTCACGGGGGCCGGGCGCGGGATCGGAAGAGAGCACTCGATCGCCCTCGCCGAGGAGGGGGCCAGGGTCCTCGTCAACGATCTCGGTGGCTCCGCGGCGGGCGAGGGGAGCGACCAGAGCCCCGCCCAGCAGGTGGCCGACGAGATCTCCTCGCAGGGAGGCGAGGCGGCGGCGAACTACGACAACGTCGCCGATTTCCAGGGCGCTGAGAACCTGATCAAGCAAGCGGTCGAGACCTTCGGCGGGCTCGACATCCTCGTCAACAACGCCGGGATCCTGCGGGACCGAATGCTGGTGAACCTGTCCGAGGACGAGTGGGACGCGGTGATCAACGTCCACCTCAAGGGCCACTACGCTCCCACGCGTCACGCGGCGGCCTACTGGCGAGCCCAGTCGAAGGAGGGCAACCCGGTGGCCGGCCGGGTGATCAACACGGCCAGTCCATCGGGCCTCTTCGGCAACGTGGGTCAGGCCAACTACGGTGCGGCCAAAGCCGGCATCGCCGCCTTCACGATGATCGCCGCTCAGGAACTCTCGCGTTATGGGGTGACCGTCAACTGTCTGGCCCCCAACGCGCGCACGCGCATGACCTCGGACATCTTCGCCGGCCTGCCCGAGCCGCAGGAGGGAGGCTACGACCCACTTAGCCCGGACAACATCTCGCCGATCGTTGTCGCCCTCGCCAGCGACGCCGCAGCCAACATCACCGGACAGATGTTCTTCGTCTACGGGCCATCGATAAACGTGCTGAAGCCCTGGGATTCGGGAACCCTGCTGAAGCAGGACTCGAAGTGGGACCCGAGCGCGCTGGCTGCGGTGCTCGAGGAGACCTTCCCCAACGGCATCGCTCCCGAGGGGATGATGCCGATGGTCCTGAAGGCCGCGGGGCAGGGTTAGCGATGGTCGAACGGGAGCTGGCCTTCGACCTACCCGTCGGGCTGGGTCAGGTCCAGGACTTTGCGCGGGCCGTGGGCGAGGACAACCCCGTGTTCTTCGACAAGGAGGCCGCGGAGCAACACGGGTTCCCCAACGTCGTCGCTCCGCCGACCTTCACCACCACGCAGATCTTTCACGTTCCGCGCGACCAACGCGAGGAACGGCTCGGAGCGAATCTCGACTATTCGAGGGTGCTGCACGGTGAGCAGGAGTTCGTATACAAGCGGCTGCCGGTTGCGGGCGAGACCCTGAGGGGACGCATGCGCATCGCCAAGGACTTCACCAAGGAAGGAAAGCGCGGCGGATCGATGCGTTTCGTGACCTACGAATCGGTGTTCAGCGACGAGGCGGGCGACGAGGTGCTCACGGCTCGCTACACGCTCATCGAGACGGCCAAGGACGTCGGATGAGCGAGATCCAGAGGATCACCCTCGATGCAATTACGCCGGGCATGAACCTGGGGGAGATGGTCTACGGGCCCCTGAGGCGAGAGGACTTCAAGGCCTACGCCGATGCGTCGGGCGACGATAATCCCATTCACCAGGACGAGGACTACGCGCGCCGGACGGGGGCGCCCACCGTTTTTGCGATGGGCATGCTCCCCGCCGGCTATCTCGCCCATGCCGTCTCCGATTGGTTCGGCGGCCCGCAGCATCTGCGACGTTTCAAGGTTCGGTTCACCACGCGCAGCTGGCCGGGCGACGAGATCGTCTGTAACGGGCGGGTCATCTCGATCGAGGGCCACCTCGTGCGCGTCGAGCTCGAAGCGAGACGGCGCGGCGACGGACCGGCGGAGTTGAAGCTCGAGCCCGAGCAGGTCGCCTTGATCGGCGAAGCGGATCTGGAGTTACCGGAGTAGCGAATACAAGGCGGGGAGAGGACATGGGACTCAACCGAGATCTCGCAGGCAAGAAATATCCCACGAAGACCTTCGAAGTCACGGCCGACCGCATCGAAGCCTACGCCCGCGCGACCAACGACGACAACGAGCGCTACTTCGGGGGCGATGACTCGGTGGCGAGTCCGGTGTTTCCCATAGTTAGTGCCTTCGAGTCCTTCATGGAGGCGGCTATGGATCAGGAGCTGCAGGCGGATCTCCTGCGCCTGGTCCACGGCTCGGAGGAGCACTTGCTGCACCGGCCGCTCCGCCCCGGCGACAGCCTCACGGTGACACCTGTGCTCGAGTCAATCGAATCCAAGGAAACGGGCGAGACCTTTACGGTCGCCGCGGTGCAAACGAACCCCTCCGGGGATCTCGTCGCCGAGACGCGCGGCACGATGTTCATCCGGGGTTCGGGCTCGCGCAGGGCAGCCGCCGCCGAGGCGCGCGCCACCAAGGACGCCGGGGAGGCGCGCACGATCGTCTACGAGGAGACCACCAAGGTCGACGAGGACCAGTCCCAGCGCTACGCGGTGGCTTCCGGGGACCACAATCCCATTCACCTCGACGAGAACACCGCGAAGATGGCCGGCCTCCCCGGAATCATCCTGCACGGCATGTGCACTATGGCGATCGCAACCAAGGCCGCGGTCAACGGGCTTGCCGGAGGGGATCCCACGAAAGTGAAGCGGGTGGCGGTGCGCTTTTCGCGTCCCGTTCTGCTGGGTCAGGAGCTTACGACCAAGCTCTGGGCCACCGGAGACGACACCTACGGTTTCGAGACCTATAACTCCAAGGGAGCGGCGGTCATCAAGGATGGCGTGGTGGAGCTTCGACCGTAGTTCTTGCGCTCAGAACACGATGTCGAGCGACGTGGTACGCCACACGACCATCGTCACGCCTATGACCACGATCGCAAGGACGGATGCTGCCGCTACGAGGTGGCCGGGCTTGGCGCGCCGTCGATCCATCAGCGCGCCCAGAGCGAGGCCGCCGACCAGACCTCCGATGTGCGCCCAGTTGTTGATGCCCGGCACGGTGAAGCCGAACACCAGGTTGAGTCCGACGAAGAACAGCAATCCCCGTAGGTAGTCGCCGAGCGCGGCGGAATGACGCCGCTTGAACAGATAGGCGATCAGGATGCCGACGACCCCGAAGACTGCGCCCGACGCGCCGAGGGAGCTTATGAAGAAGGGCCCGAAGGCGTAGGAGAAAGCGTTGCCCAGAAAACCCGACGTGAGGTACATCGCCAAGAAGGTGGGGGTCCCGTAGAGCTGCTCGACCTCGGGCCCGTAGATGTACAGGATGTAGCAGTTCAGCAGGATGTGAAGGAGGAAGAAGGAGCCCGCGTCGGCGTGCATGAACATCGAGGTGATGAGCCGCCACCACTCGCCGGTCGCAACCGCCTGCGGGACGTCGGCAAAGCGTCCGGTGAAGTCCGGGACCAGTAGCTGGATGATCCAGACCACCACGTTGATGCCGATGATCGCGTAGACGCCCGGTGCGTTTGCTCGCAGAGCGCTGCGGACCTTGGGCGCGGACTTGCGGGCCTCCGCGACGCACTCCGGGCAATGCTGCCCGACCGAGACCGGTATGGCGCAGCGGCCACAGATCGGTCGCTCGCAGCGCGAGCAACGCAGCCTCGTGGGCGTCTTGGGATGCCCGTAGCAGTAGAGCTGCTCGGACTCGTCCACCACTTGGGGCCGGTTCGGATCGGGGGGTTGCCGGTTCACGCAAGCCATGGTGCCACAGCGGGCTTTTCTAGCGTCGCACCCGCCTCTGCTCGGCGGTCTTGTCCGAATATCCCGCAGATTCGCCGCCGCATCGAGGACGATGTCTCTCATGGAGGATGAGCTGACGGTGGCGACCTACAACCTTCGCCACTGCGAGGGGCTCGACGGAGTCGTCGACGTCGACCGTGCGGCGCGCATCCTGACGGGCTCGGGGGCCGACGTCATCGGCCTCCAGGAGCTCGACGACGGCCTGACTCGAAGTGGCCGCACCAACCAGGCCAGCGACCTGGCCGAGCGCCTCGGTTTCACGATCGCGTTTCACCCCACTCTCGAGCGGGGGGACGGTCGCTACGGGCTGGGCCTCGCGGCCAAGGACGAGGTCGAGACCCATTTCGAGTCTCTTCCGCGCCGCGGGAAGGAGGAGCCCAGGGGTGCAATCGTGGGGCACGCCAAAGGCGCCTGGTTCGTGATCACGCACCTATCGCGCGACCGTTTCAGCCGGGCGACGCAGACGCGCGCGCTGGCGTCCCTCGCCAGGGGACTCGACGGGCCGGTGGTGGTCATGGGCGACCTCAACCAGACGGCGGGCACCCTCGGCCCCCTCACGGAGGCGGGCCTCGCGGGCGACGGCCTCCGCCACGGAACCATCTTCCGGCCGCCCCCGAGGGGCCTGCGACGCGTGCTCGGCCTGCTGGGGCTGCCGAGACCCAGGCAGATCGACCACGTGCTGGCGCGTGGAGGCGCCCGGGTGGTGCGCTCCTGGACGATCGATTCCGATGCCTCCGACCACCTGCCCCTGGTGGCCGAGATCAGGATCCGCTGAGGCTGATGTTGAAGATGTTGTTATTGTTAAGCTCTGAGCTTAGAGTTAACAAACGCTTACCCGCCGGGAGGAAGACGTGAGGATTCCGGGGAGCCGCCCCCTGAGGGCCGCCGTCCTCGTCTCCGTGATGCTCGCCGCCTGCGGCTCGGGCGAGGGCGACGAGGCGCTCGCGAGCGCCGAACGCCGGGCCCG
>JBOGWW010000285.1:0-14205 GCA_050693655.1 Actinomycetota bacterium
CCGTAGACATCGTGAGGCGCCCCGACCTGGAGCACCCGGCCGTCGGACATCACCGCGACCTCGTCGGCAACGGAAAGCGCCTCCTCTTGATCGTGAGTGCCGAAGATCGCGGTGGCCCCCGCGGTACGCAGGAGACCGGCGACCTCGGCCCTGACCTTGGCCCGCAGGGTCGCGTCGAGGTTCGAGAACGGCTCGTCCAGAAGGATCACTCGAGGCGATGGTGCAAGCGCGCGGGCCAGCGCGACGCGCTGTTGTTGACCACCCGACAACTCGTGCGGCATACGTCCCGAATGACGATCGAGCCGGACCATCTCCAGAACCTCGTCGACGCGGGAGCGCTCGCCGCGCGGCAGCCCAAAAGCGACGTTGTGCCAGACGTCGAGGTGGGGGAACAGGGCCCAGTCCTGAAACACCATTCCGATGCGCCGCTTCTCGGGTGCGACGAAGACGCCGCGACCCTGCACCTGCCGGTCGCCGACCCACACGTTCCCGGATTCGGCGTGCTCGAGACCGGCCACGATCCGCAAGGCCGTCGTTTTGCCACAGCCGCTCGGTCCCAGGAGTGCGAGGAGCACACCCTCGCGCAGAGGCAGGTCGAAGTCGTCGAGCGCGACGGTCCTGCCGAATGACTTCCGCACGCCCTCGCATCGAAGAGCGAGTTGAGCGGCCTCGGACGCGGACTTAATCGGATCTCACCTCGACCTTCTCGACCTCGACCCGGCGAGCAAGAAAGTACAGCGGGATCGAACACACGAGCATCAACACCAGCGCGGGAAGCGCGGCCTTGGCGAACAGGCCCACCGACGCCTCCGTCCAAACGCGCGTGGCCAGCGTTTCGAATCCGGTGGGGCGAAGAAGAAGCGTCGCGGGGAGCTCCTTCATGGCCGTCAGAAAGACGAGGGCGAAGCCGGTGAGCGCGCCTCGCCAGATCAGCGGAACCACCAAAGAGACGAACACCTTCGTGCGCCCTCGTCCGAGAGCTCGTCCGGCCTCTTCGATACGAGGGCCGACCTGCAGGAGCGATGCCTTCAACGGCTCGCTCGCCTGCGGAAGGAAGAGAACCACGTAGGCGATGATGACCAGCGGAAGGGTCTGATAGATGCCCGGCGTGAAGTTGGCGGCGAAGAACACGAAGGCGAGAGCGACCACGATTCCCGGAAGCGAGTATCCCGAGTACGACAGCTTCTCGGTGAACGAGGTCAGCCGGCCCGGATAGCGCGCCGCGACCAATGCCACGGGAAGCGCCGCCAGCACCGCCAGACCGCCGGCGAGACCGGAAGCAGAGATCGAACCTCCGACCGCCGTAGCCGTTTCGCCGACGACGCTTGCATCTCCTCCCCCGCGCAGCAGCCAGAACACCAGGACCCCGACGGGCACCACCAGGGCCGCCAGCGTCACCGCCGAGCAAAAGGCGAGCGCGGGCCATTTCCAGCGACCGAGTTGCAGAGCCGCGAGCGGCCGCTTGGAGCCCGAGTGCGAACGGTAATAACGAGCGCGCCCGCGTGCGCGCCGCTCCGCCCACAGTGCGATCACAGCAAGTGCAACCAGCATCAGGGAAAGGATCGCCGCGGGGGTTCTGTCGAAGGCGCCCTTGTACTGGAGATAGATCGCCTGCGTGAACGCCTGGTAACGCATCAAGGAGACCGCGCCGAAGTCGTGAAGCGTGTACAACGCGACCAGGAGACCTCCCGCGGCGATCGAGGGGCGCAAAAGCGGGAGGGTGATCTCCCTGAAGGTCCGCCACGGGGACCGGCCCAGGCTCCTAGCGGCCTCCTCGAGGCTGGGGTCGAGGCCCTTGATTCCCGCGGCGACGAGCAGATACACGTATGGGTAGGTGAACAGAGTCAGCGCGATGAACGCGCCGGGGAAGCCGCTGATGTCGGGAAGCCGCTGGATGCCGAACCACGACTCGAACCAGCCCTGGAAGATGCCTCGGGGGCCGAGGGAGGCCATCAGTGCAAGTGCTCCGACGTAGCTGGGAATGACGAGCGGCAACGCGACCGCCACCGCCCAGAGCCGCCGGCCTGGGAGATCGGTGCGAGTCGTCAACCACGCCAGCGGAACTCCGATGACGAGGGTGGCGACCGTCACGGCTACGGCTAGACCGATGCTCCGGAGTGCCAGCCATACCGTGCGGTTGCGAAGGATGAGATCCCAGCTCGAAGCCTCGGCCTCGCCCGCGCGCAACAAGAGGTAGAAGATCGGCAGCAACATCAATACGCAGACGGACAGCGACAGCGCGACCAGACCGACGCGTTGCGAGGTGAGCGCGCCGAAGCGCAGGCCGAGTGACGATCGGCCTGCGCCCGATGCTGGTGCGTTTAGCGCTCGCTCCGCGATTAGTTCTCCTTCGTTAGAGAAGCCCAACCTCGGCCAGCAGTGTTAACGCCGGCTCGATCGTGCCCGCGAGGTTAGACAGATCGATGTCGGGCGCCTGAATCTCCTCGAGTGGGACCAAGTCCTCTCGTGGCGCGTAGTCGGGCACCACCGGGTACTCGAAGGTCTCTTCGGCGAAGTAGGTCTGTCCCGGCTCGCTCGTCAGGTAGTCGACGAGAGCCTGGGCCTCGTCCGGCGTGTCCGACGTCGCCATGACTCCGACCCCGGCGGAGTTGACGAGCGCCCCAACGTCGCCGCCCTCGAAGAAGTGATTTGCGACCGGGATATCGCCGTCCTCCGCCGACACCTCGTAGATGTAGTAGTGGTTGACGAAACCGACCTCGATCTCCCCCGCCGCAACCGCGCGCACGGTCGAAGAATTGTCCTCGTAGAGCTGAGGGTCGTTGGCGACGAGCCCTTCCAGGAAAGCGCGCGCGGCGTCCTCGCCCTGCGTTTCGATCATCGCCGCAACGAAGGCCTGGAACGAGCTGTTCGTCGGGGGAAAGCCGATGCGCCCCTTCCACTCCGGAGCGGTGAAGTCCTCGATGCTGCTCGGCAACTCGTCATCCGAGAGAGCATCCGTGTTGTAGGCGGCGACGCGCGCTCTCCCGGAGGTTCCGACCCACAGGCCCTCGGGCGAACGAAAGCGCTCATCGACCCGCTCGAGGATGGCCCCATCGATCTCGATGAAGGATCCTGCCTCGGCAACGGCGCCGAGCGAACCCGCATCCTGAGAGAAGAACAGGTCGGCGGGAGAAGCCTCCCCCTCCTCGAGGATCTGGGCCGCGAGTTCCGCGGAGTCGCCATAGCGAACATCGAGTTCGATACCCTCGTCTTCCTGGAACTGATCGAGCAGTGGTCCCACGAACTCCTCTTCCCTGCCGGAGTAAACCGTCAGCCTGACGTCTTCGGCCGCGGCCTCGCTCCCCGACTCGCCGGCCGCAACGTCGTTGTCGTCCCCACATGCTGCGAGCGCGAGCAGGAGCGCGAACAACGCTGCACACCAGGTGATGCGTCGGATCCTCGTCATGGATCTCTCCTCCGAGTCTATTCGGTAGTCCGAACCTTCTGCATTAGGCAGCCAGAGGTTAGGAGTCCCTAAGTGATTCTGTCAAGCGCCCCTAACTCGGGAGCGCCCGGCGGCCGCAGGAGGAGAGATGAGGCGAGCTTCGTTGAACCCCGCTCGCCGACGGGATACGGTTCCCACACACGCAACGGTGAGCAATGGCGCTCCGCATCGGGGCGCCTTTTTCGTGCCCCCGAAACCAACCCGGACGAGGGGGTGACGATGGGACGTATTCGTCCTTACGAGGACGAACGGGATGCCTGCGGGATCGGATTCGTTGCCGACGCGCAGGGCCGCGCCTCGCACGCGCTCGTCCAGACCGCGATCGAGTCGCTCTGCCGGGTCAAGCACCGCGGCGCGGTGGCGGCCGACGAGCTCACCGGCGACGGGGCCGGCCTGCTGCTCCCCCTCCCCCGCACTCTGCTGGGGGCCGAGATCCGAGGAGGTCCCGACGAGGAGGACCGTCTCGGAGCGGCGATGTTCTTTGCGGACGCGTCCGATCCCGCCCCCGCTCGCCTGCTCGTCGAGGACGCTTGCGAGCGCGAGGGGCTCGGGGTGGTCGCCTGGCGAGTCGTCCCGACGGACGATGCCGCGTTGGGCGAGCGGGCCCGCGCGGCGCGGCCGGCGATCGAGCAAGCGATCGTGCTCCGTCCCCTCGGGACCGATACGGACGAGGCCGAACGGCGCGCCTTTCGCGCGCGCCGTCGCATCCAGCGGGCCGCGGCCGAACGAAATCTGCGCCTCTACGTCGCCTCCTTCTCGTTCCGCACGATCACCTACAAGGGTCTGGTCGCGGCCGACCAGCTGGCGTGCTTCTATCCCGATCTCACCGACGATCGTTACGAGGCTTGGTTCGCGCTGTTCCATCAACGCTTCGCGACGAACACGACGCCGACCTGGGAGCGCGCCCAACCCTTCCGTTTCCTCGCGCACAACGGCGAGATCAACACCATCCGAGGCAACGTCGCCGCGATGGGAGCGCGCGAGGGCGGACTCGGCTCCGCCGATCTGGCCCCCGAGGAGCTACTCCGGCCCGCCGTCGACGTCGCGGGATCGGATTCGGCCATCCTCGACGAGGCGCTTGAGCTTCTCCGGCGGGGAGGCCGGGACGTGCAGCATGCGGCTGCCATGCTCGTGCCCGCGGCCTGGGAGGACGCCGCTCATTGTGAGGGGGACGTGCGCGACTTCTTTCGCTACCACGCTTGTCTGCTCGAGCCCTGGGACGGTCCCGCGGGTTTGGTCTTCACCGACGGCAAACGGGTCGCGGCCGCGCTGGATCGCAATGGTCTCCGCCCCCTGCGCGTGTCCATCTGCGACGACGGACTGGTCGGCTGCTCGTCCGAGGGCGGAGCGGTTCCGACGCGGGGCCACGGGCGGGTGCGCCGGCTGAAGATCGGGCCCGGGCAGGGATTCTGCGTCGACCCCTCGGAGGGAGGTGTCATCGAGGACGCCGGTATCAAGTCGAGCCTTGCGCGGCGGCGACCCTACGGCGAATGGCTGCGGGAGCACCTCGTCGAGGCCTCGCCGGGAATCCCACTCGAGGCGACGGGCGAGGACGTCACCGCGCGTCAGGTCGCGGCGGGATTCAACAAGGAGGAGTTCACCGTCGTCATCCGTCCGATGGCGACGGAGGGGGCCGAGCCGACGTCCTCGATGGGCGACGACACCGCACAACCATCGCTCGCCGGGTGGGCCCGGCCCGTGTTCAGCTTTCTGAAGCAGCGCTTCGCGCAGGTCACCAACCCGCCGATCGACCACCTGCGCGAGCGGCACGTCATGTCTCTGTCGACGCGTCTGGGGGCACGGCATCCGCTGCTCCAGGAGAAGCCCGAGGCCGCGCAGCTGAGGGAGTACCCCTCCTTTCTGCTGTGGCCCTCCGCCGTCGAGGACCTCGCCTCTCTCGGGGCCGCGCTGCTCGACGCGACCTTCGACGTCTCCAAGGGACCCGACGGACTCGAGCGGGCGATTCGCCGCATGGCCGCGGAGGCCGCGGCGGCCGTCGCCCGCGGCACCCAGTACGTCATCGTCTCGGACCGCAACACCGGTCCCGAGCGGGCGGCCGTCCCGAGCGCCCTGGGGGCCGGAGCGGTGCATCACGAGCTCGTCGGGAAGGGGTTGCGGGCGCAGGCCGGCCTAATCGTCGACTGCGACGACCCTCGTGAGACCCATCACCTTGCGGTTCTGTTGACCAACGGAGCCGACGCCGTCTGTCCCCGATTGGCCCTGCAGTCGATCGCCGAACTCGCCAAACGCGGCCGCTTGGGTGGTGGCGTCTCGAGCGAAGAGGCCCAGCGCAACTACTTCCATGCGCTCGAGGACGGCTTGCTGAAGGTCATGTCCAAGATGGGCATCTCGACGCTCGACTCCTACCGAGGGGCGCAGATCATCGAGGCCATCGGCCTCGGCGCCGACGTCATCGATCTCTGCTTCGACGGGGTTGCATCGGTGCTCGGTGGACTGTCGCTGATCGAGTTCGGAGCGGATGTGTGGAGACGCCACGAAGCGGCCTACGGAGGCTCCCCGCTTCCCAGCCCGGGGCTCATCAAGCACCGCAAGGGCGGGGATTACCACGCCATCAACCCCGATGTCGTGGACGCGCTCCACGAGACCGTCGGATCGACCGAAGGCTTGAAGGAGCGCAGGGAAATCGACCTGACCGCGGCGCACGCGCTACAGCGCGCGACCAGGGGTGAGGATGCGTCGTACTCAAAATTCGCGCGGCTCGTCAACGAACGACCGCCGGCCGAGCCACGGGACCTGCTCGAGTTCGTCGCGCCCGCGCAACCCGTGCCCTTGGAGGAAGTCGAGCCCGCGACCGCGATAGCCACTCGCTTCTCGACCGGAGCGATGAGTCACGGAGCGTTGAGCGCGGAGGCGCACGAGACGCTCTCGGTCGCGCTCAACATGATCGGGGGAATGGCCAACACGGGCGAGGGCGGCGAAGCACCGGAACGCTTTCGCGACCAGCGGAACAGTGGCATCAAGCAGATCGCGTCCGGCCGGTTCGGCGTCACGCCCGCCTATGTCGCCTTCGCCAGGGAGCTGCAGATCAAGATGGCTCAGGGATCGAAGCCGGGCGAAGGTGGTCAGCTGCCGGGCAAGAAGGTATCGCCCGAGATCGCCCGGCTGCGCCACACCGTCCCGGGCGTTGCGCTCATCTCTCCGCCGCCGCATCACGATATCTACTCGATCGAAGATCTCGCTCAACTCGTCTTCGACCTCAAGCAAGCGAATCCGACCGCCGCCGTCTCGGTCAAGCTCGTGGCGTCCGAAGGCGTGGGAACCATCGCCGCGGGTGTGGTCAAGGCGCTCAGCGACGTGGTGCACATCTCCGGTGCCGACGGCGGCACGGGGGCCAGTCCGCTGAGCTCCATTAAGAACGCCGGGATGCCCTGGGAGGTCGGGCTCGCGGAGACCCAGCGGACGCTCGTCTCCAATGACCTGCGGGGCCGGGCGCGCCTGCGAGTGGACGGCGGATTCAAGACCGGTCGCGACGTGGTCGTCGCCGCGCTTCTCGGTGCGGATGAATTCAGCTTCGGCACCGCCGCGCTGCTGGCCGAGGGCTGCATACTCGTGCGCACCTGTCACCGGGACACGTGCCCGGTTGGAATCGCTACCCAGAACCCGGAGCTGCGCAAGAAGTTCGCGGGAACTCCGCAGATGGTGGCGCGCTATCTATTGCTGGTCGCGGAAGAAGCTCGCCTCCTGTTGAGCTCGCTCGGACTCCGGAGCATCGATGAGGCCGTCGGGCGGGTGGACCTCTTGCGCCAGCGGACGACGAACGACGTGCGGCACGATTCTCTGAACCTCGACCCGCTGTTGTTCGAGGCGGGCGAGATGGAGCGCAAGCACACCGAGGGCTTGCCGCTTCAAAGGCCGCGCTCCGCGCTGGGCGACCGCCTTCACGACGACGCCCTCGCGGCGATCGAGGCCGGGGGGCCGGCCGAGCTGCGCTACGAGATAACGACCGCGGACCGGACCGTGGGGGCGCGCCTCGGCTGCACTCTCGCGCTCCGTACGAAGACCGCGCGCGTCAGGGCGAGCTTCGAGGGCGAGGCCGGTCAGAGCTTCGGTGCCTTTCTCGCCGACGGGATCGAGTTGAACCTGACCGGCGAGGCCAACGACTACGTCGGCAAGTCCATGGGCGGGGGCCGCATCACCATCCGCCCGCCCGCCAACGATGCCGGAGATCCCTACCTCGTGGGCAACACCGTGTTGTACGGAGCCACCGGCGGCCAGCTCTTCGTGGCCGGCCGGGCCGGTGAGCGCTTCGCCGTGCGCAACTCCGGCGCCGTCGCGGTGATCGAGGGAGCCGGCGACCATGCCTGCGAGTACATGACCGCGGGGGCGGTGGTGATCCTCGGTCCCGTGGGACGCAACCTCGGGGCCGGCATGAGTGGAGGCGAGGCTTACGTCTTCGACCCGGGGAACGATCTCGACGCGTCGCTCAACGTCCAGCTCGTCGCCGCCTACGAGCCCACCACCGGACAGCTCGAGTCGCTAAAGCGCGTGATCCAACGGCATTGCGAAGCGACGGGGTCGGGTGTGGGCGCCGCCCTGTTGAGCTCCTGGGACAACTCGCAGCAACACTTCAAGCGCATCGCACCCGTGGCCGAGGTCGCCCGTCTCGAGGCTCTGTTCGAGGGGACCGCGGCCGCCTACGTGTAGCGCGCTATTCGTCCTTCTCCCATTTCGCGCGCTTGCGGAAGATACCCTCCACTCCCTCGAAGTCGAACCAACGGTCCTCCTGATAGGGCTCGAGCGAAGCCACCTCCTCGGGCGCGATCGTGGTGTAGACGCGCTCGGTCGTTATGCGCTCGACGCGCGCGCCGGGCACCTCGACCAGATCGCGGTCTCCCTCGGGCTTCATGGCCAATCCGTGGAAGATGTTCTCCTCGTCGTCCCCCAGGACGGCCCTGACCTCTCCCAGAAGCTCTCCCCCCGAACCGATCACCGGCGCCTCCTTGGGAGTCACCAGCCAGGCGACCTGCCTCTCTTGTGTCATCTCATTTTCCCTTCGTCTGTGAGCTCGCGCGCGCGGATGAAGACCGCGTCGAGCATCTCCTCGGTGAGCTTCCCCGTGAAGGTGTTCTGTTGACTGGGGTGGAACGAGCCGATGAGCTTGCGATCGCCCAGGTCGCACTCGGCGAGGTGACCGAACTTCGGACGCGGGGCGATTCGCTCGCCCGTCCGCGCGGAGTGGGCGCGCAGCGAGTTGTCCCACGCGAAGCTCCCGAGGGCCACGATCGCCCTCACGCCCGTCAGTGCGTCGAGCTCCCGCAGGTGAAACGGAAGGCAGTTGTCACGCTCGGAAGGGGTCGGCTTGTTCGCCGGCGGAGCACAGCGCACGATCGCCGCAAGGTAGGCACCGAAAAGAAGCAGACCGTCGTCGTTCGCCACCGAGGTCGGCTGATTCGCCCAGCCCGTGCGGTGCATCGAGGCGAAGAGCCAGTCGCCGGAACGGTCGCCGGTGAACACTCGGCCCGTTCGGTTGCCTCCGTGCGCCGCGGGGGCGAGGCCGACGACCAACAACCGCGCCTGGGGGTCCCCGAAGCCCGGAACGGGACGACCCCAGTAGTCCTCCTGTGCGAAGCGGGCGACCTTCTCGCGCGCGACGCGTTCGCGCCACTCGACCAGCCGGGGGCACGCCCGGCAGCCGACGATGGCTTCGTTGATCTCGATAACGCTCTGCTGCGAATTCATGCTCTCCCAGTTGGATAACCTGCACCGATGTCCGAACCCAAACAAACATCCATTGAATGAGAGGCCTCGGCACGCTCATCAATCTGGTCGCCGTCGCGGTCGGAGGCGGCTTCGGCTTGTTCGCCGGAGACCGTCTCCCCGATCGCATCCGACGAACCATTATGCAGGGGTTGGGACTCGTCACCCTGGCGGTCGGCATCGTGGGTCTCGAACCCCTCTACGACCCCGCTGCCGGACTCCGGCGCTTCGTCGTTCTCATCGCCGGGATCATCATCGGCGGGCTGGTCGGAGAGGCGCTGAGGCTCGAGGACCGGCTGGAGGGCCTGGGCGATCGGCTGCAGCGACGCTGGACGCGCGGCGCCGGCCGGTCCGGCAACCCCGGAAACCTGTACGAGGCAACGGCCGATCATCGTTTCGTCGAGGGCTTCGTGGTGGCTTCCACCGTCTTCTGCGCAGGTCCGCTCACGGTGCTGGGTTCCATCGAAGACGGACTCGGAATCAGCATCCGCTCGCTGGCGATCAAGAGCGCGCTCGACTTCTTCGCCGCGATCGGCTTCGCCTCGGTCTATGGAGCTGGAGTACTCGGGTCTCTCGCGACCATCCTCGTCTACCAGGGTGGCCTGACCCTCGCATCGTCGCTGATCGAACCGCTCATGACGGCCGAGGTCATCGCGCAGCTCGGTGCGGTCGGCAGCCTGCTCGTACTCGGTATCGGCCTGCGCCTGCTGGACGTCGCCCGGGTTCGGATCGTGAGCTTGATGCCCGCCCTGATCGTCGACCCCGCGCTCGCGGGAGTGGTCGAAGCGCTGTTTTTCTAGCCATCGGCGAAGCTCCGCTGCGCCTCGGCGAGGGAAAGGCTCGGAATCCGCCCTCGGGCGGGCCCATCTCTAGATCCCTACAGGATGTGCGAGAGAAACGACTTGGTCCGTTCGTGGCTGGGCGCCGCGAAGATCCGCCTCGGCTCGCCGTCCTCCAGGATCCGCCCGTCGTCCATGACGAGCAGCCGGGTTCCGACCTCGCGGGCAAAGCCCATCTCGTGGGTCACGACGACCATGGTCATGCCCTCCTCGGCCAGCCGCTTCATGGTGTCGAGCACCTCTTTGACGAGCTCGGGGTCGAGCGCCGAGGTCACCTCGTCGAACAGCATCAGCTTCGGGCGCATCGCGAGGGCGCGCGCGATGGCAACCCGCTGCTGCTGCCCGCCCGAAAGCTGCGATGGGTACGCGTCTCCTCGTTCCTCGAGCCCGACGTGGCCCAACTCCTCGAGAGCGCGCTTCCGTGCCTCGTCTTCGCTGAGCTTCAGGACCTTCCGCAACGCGACCGTGATGTTGCCGAGCGCGTTCATGTGAGGAAAGAGGTTGTAGGACTGAAACACGATGCCTATGTGAGTCCGGACTTCGTTGAGATTGATTCGAACGTCCGTAATCTCCTTGCCCTCGAAGATGACCCGACCCGAGGTCGGCTCCTCCAACAGATTGATACATCGCAGCATGGTGGACTTGCCCGAGCCCGACGGGCCGATCACCACATTCACGCTCCCCGGATCCACTCCGAGGTCGATGTCCTTGAGCACGTGGAGGTCGCCGAACCACTTGTTCAGCTTGTCGAGCTCGACGAGGTGGTGGTTCACGCCCCCACGCCGACCAATCCGCTACGCAGCCGCTTCTCCAGAGCATTCACGAGACGGATGAGCGGCAAGGTGACGGCGAGATACCCGAGGGCAACCATGATGTAGGGGGTAGCGTTGAAGGTGTTGGCAACCGCCTGGTCGCCCACGTTCATCAGGTCTCTCTGCGCGGACGTCAGGCCAAGAACGATGATGAGGGCGGTGTCCTTGATAAGAATGACGAACTCGTTCATCAGCGGCGGGATCACACGCCTGATCGCCTGTGGGACGATCGCATAACGCATTGCCTGTAGGTACGACATCCCGAGGCCGCGGGCAGCCTCGATCTGACCACGTTCTATCGATTGGATCCCCGCCCGGAAGACCTCGGCCATGTACGCGCCCGCGTTGAGGCTGAGTGCGATGACCCCCGCTTTGAAAGCGTCCACCGGTATGCCCAGCCCGATCGGAATGCCCACGCCGATGAAGATCAGTTGCCAGATAAGGGGGGTCCCTCTAAAGAAGTTTATGTAAGCGCGCGCGGGGGCACGAACGACGGCTCGCTTGCTGATGGCGAAGATCGCTAAAGTCAGGCCGAGGATGATTCCGAAAAACTCGGCCGAGAACGCCAGGATGAGCGTGTTCTTGGCGCCGTTGACGAAGTCGCCCATGAGGGGACCGAGTCGCTCGAAGTCGAGATAGTTCATCGTGAACAGCTCGACCCTGTCGCCGTTCACGAACCAGAGTGCGGCGGCCCCGAGCAGTATCGCCTGGCCTCCGAGAACGGCACCCGCGATGCACTGCTCGCGACTGACCTTGGTCTCCATGGCCCGGAGACGACCCAGCCCAACGATCACCGCGGCGGCACCGAGGATCATCGCGACGATCAGCACCGCATCGAGTTCGTGGGACCTCAATCCCCTGACGAGCGGGTCAACGGGTGTAAAGCCGTGTACCGCCAGGACGAGCGTCGCGCCCAGGAACAACACGAACACCGCCAAAGCCCCGACACCCAGGGTCACCAGGGAGACGGGAACGCTTTCGTTCTTTACGAGAGTGAGACCTGAAGGAGGCCGCTCCTCGGCTTCAACCGCCACCGTTCCTCCTCTCAGATCGCGATCGCGCGCGCCCTCGGCCGGCCGCGCGATGTCTCACCACCCGCTACTCGGACGCGTACTCGGGTAGCTCCTGCTCGGGAAAGTACTTGGTGTAGATCTCGGCGAAGGACCCGTCGGCGAACATCTCTTCCAGGGCTCCATCGATGGCGTCACGCAAGCCGGGGTTGTCCTTGCTGACGGCGATGGCGTACTCCTCGCCGGTCTCGACTTGCTCGACCACCTCGAGGCTCGGCTTGTCCTCGATCGAGTCGACCGTCACCGGGAGGTCGTTGAACACCGCGTCGAGCTGACCCGCCTGAAGCTGCTGGTACATCTGGGGCGCCTTCTCGAACGAGACGAGATCGGCCCCCGTGAGGTTCTCCTCCGCATAGAAGGCCCCCGTGGTGGCCCGTTGCACGCCGACCCTGGCGCCATCGGGGACGGAGTCGACGCCGGTGATGTCCGGGCTTGCCTCGGAGTCGACCGTCAGGGACTGCAGCGAGGGATAGAACGGGATGGTGAAGTCGACGACCGCCGTCCGGTCCGCCACCGTCTCGGCTGCGGGTGAGCCCTCGGGCGCGTAACCAGTCACGGCCGCGGCCACGATATCGAACTGAGAGCCCGAAGCGAGCTGCTGGAAGATGGTGCCGAAGTCGGTGGAGATCCAGGCATCGTCCGGACTCTCGAGCCCCAAGCGGTCCGCAACCTCTCGCACGATCTCGACGTCGAAGCCCGTCAGCTCACCGGCCTCCTCGAACTCGAACGGCGGATAGGGAATGTCCGAGCCGACCGTCAGGAGGCCCTCGTTGACGAGCCTCAGTTCCTCGGATGCATCTCCCCCGGCCGATCCGTTGTCCGACCCGCCGGTGTCGGCCGGTTCTTCCTCGCCGCAAGCCGCGGCGAGGAGCGCGAGCGCCAGTAAAGAAACGAAAAGCAGGGATAGGTGCCTGGTGAACTTCATTTGATTCCTCCCGAAGAGGTTGCCAACGCACTACCGCCGTAGTGAGAGTACCTGGAAGATTACTCCTCGCCGAGGTAGGCCTTGCGCACCTGGTCGTTGCCCAGCAGCTTCGCGGAATCGTCCTCGAGCACGATCTCTCCGGTCTCGATCACGTATCCACGCGTGGCGGCCGCCAGGGCCATTTGGGCGTTCTGCTCGATCAACAGTACCGGTATGCCCTCCTGGTTGACCTCGGTGATGACCTCGAAGACGAGCTCGACCACCTGGGGAGCCAGTCCCATCGAGGGCTCATCGAGCATCAACAGCTTGGGCTTGGCCATGAGCGCGCGCGCGATGGCCAGCATCTGCTGTTCGCCTCCGGAGAGCGTGCCCCCCTGTTGCTTGCGGCGTTCCTGCAAGATGGGGAAAAGCCCGTAGACGTGGTCGAGGTCGCTCGAAAGCTCCTGCTTGGTTGCCTTCGGCCGCTGAAAGGCCCCCATCTCGAGGTTCTCGCCGACGGTCATGTTCGGGAAGATATGGCGACCCTCCGGGACCTGCACGATGCCCTTGGCAACCACGTCGTGGCTCTTCAACCCCGAGAGGCTCTCGCCTTTGAAGAAGATCTCACCTTGAGAGGGAGGGTGGACCATGGAGATCGAACGCAGCGTGGTCGTCTTGCCGGCGCCGTTCCCGCCGATCAGAGTGACGACCTCGCCCTCGTTCACCGAGAGGTGTATGCCGCGCACGGCTTCGATGACCCCATAGCGAACGTGGACGTCCTTTAGTTCCAAGAGCGGTGTTGCCGCCAACCTACTTCTCCCCCTGTGTGGGCGCGGCCACCTGATCCTCGGCCGGCGCCCCCGCCGCGCCCCCGGCGCCCGTCCCCAAGTAGGCCTCGATGACCTTGGGGTCGTTCTGTACCTGCTCCGGAAGCCCCTCCGCGATGACCTCGCCGTGGTCCAGCACCGCAACGCGGTCCGAAAGCCCCATGACGACCTTCATGTCGTGCTCGATCAGGAGAACCGTGACGCCGTCGTCGCGGATCTTGCGAACCAGTTGCCGCAGACCGTTCTTCTCCACGGGGTTCATTCCGGCGGCGGGCTCGTCCAGCAACACGAGCTTCGGCTTGGTGGCGAGAGCGCGGGCGATCTCGAGCCGGCGCTGGTCGCCGTAAGAGAGATTCCGTCCGAGATCGTTCGCATAGCGCTGGATGCCGCAGAAGTCGAGCAGGCGAAGGGCCTCGTTCTCGGAGTCCTCTTCCTCGCGCTTGCGTCGCGGAGAGCGCAGGATGGCGCCGAAGACGCTCGTCTTGTGACGGGCGTCGGCGCCGACGATGACGTTCTCGAGCGCGGTCATGTTGGGAAACAGCCGGATCTGCTGGAAGGTGCGGGAGATCCCGATTTCGACGATCTGATCC
>JBOGWW010000286.1:0-15317 GCA_050693655.1 Actinomycetota bacterium
CCCTCAGACTGCGCACAATGAGGTGCTCATCGGACCCATCGAAGTCAACGAACGCGTCGAGGACGGTCCCGGTATTGATCGTCACGGACCCTATCCGCACGCTCAAGAGCGCAACCCATCCGAGGAGACAGAGCGCGAGGATCAATCCCGCGGCAGCCCTTGCGGAACTGCGACCTGCCCCGGCGGCCCCCTCGACCTCCCCAAAGCGCCGGCGGCGAGGCGCGAGCCGCCGGCTGGAACGCCGGCCGGTCGGGTCTTGTCCCTCGGATTTAGGATGCTCGGCGGCGTTGCCCGTCAGATCCCGGGCGGCCGATCTCACAACAGCAGCCTCTCGAGATCGTCGAGCACGAGATTGGCGGCCTGGATCCCGATCCCGAGCATCCAGTGGTCTTCGGGCACGGCGTACGCCCGGTGTTGTTCGACCGCCTCGAGACTCCGCCACAGGGGGTTGCCCGTGATCTCGGGGAGGGTCGTCTTCTCCTCAGGTCCGTAGTGCGTGTAGAAGAGGAGGTCGCCGGCAATCAGGCCGATCTGCTCCTCACTCGGGTACAGGGCGAAATCCTTCTTGCGCTGCGACTTGGGGCGCGGCAGGCCGACGTCTTCGAGGATCGTCCCGATGAAGCTCTCGCTGAGATAGATGCGCGTCTCCCCGGGGAGGAAACGCACCACCGACACGGTCGGCTTGTTGCCGCCGAACGTCTCGGCGATCCTGTCGCCCAGCACCGCAGCGCGCTCCTCATACGCCGTAAGCATCTCTTCGGCCTCAGCGAGCTGGCCGAGGGCGTCGGCATGCAACAGGAAGTTCTCCTTCCACACCACGCCACCGTTTCGGTGAAGACCGTGGGGGCGATCTGCGACAGCTCGTCGTAGATCTCCTCGTGGCGTAGCCTGCTCGACAGGATGAGGTCGGGTTGCAGCGCTGCGACCGCTTCGAGGTTCGGCTCCTCTATCGTCCCTACGATCTCCATGTCGGCGGCCTCGTCCTGCAGGTACTCGAGGATCGGCAGTTCCGGCAGCGCGGTGACTCCTCCGACCGGTACGACGCCGAGGGCGATCGCGCTGTCGAGCTCGCCGGTGTCGAGCACGACCACACGCTCCGGCTCAGTCGGCACCTCCGTCTCGCCCATGTCGTGCTCGACGACTCTCGTTACCTGAGTTTCGCTGCTCGACCGCGCTCCGCTCGTCTGTTCTTGTGCACCACAGCCGGTTGCCACCAACGCCACCGACGCAGCCAAGAACACGCTTGCTCGTCGGAACAGGGGATCTTTCGTCATGAGGTCTCCTTGTGGTCCTCGCCGGCGCTGGACGCCTGGGCCGAGCCTGGTGTCATGCGCGTTCGCCATCCGGCTCGTCACGCAGTCGTCTGCTTCGCTCGTCGTCGGAGATGAGAGGGCAGCTCCCGCAGTACGGATAGTCGGAGAGCTTGTAGGCGAGACAGCACACGCCGCGCCTCATGGCCACGAGCTCCTCGCTCCGGTGGTGAACCCGGTAGAACGCCGGTGGATTGGATAGGGCGATCCCGGGACCGCTCAAGAACGCTTCGGCCTCTTGCAAACCCTGCGACGCATCGCCGGCCAGCCGCGCGGCCCACACGATGATGCTGCCCCAGCTAGACGTGATCTGGCCCCATAACCCGCGCCGTCCCAGATGGCTGAGATCTGACAGCGCACAGACGAGCGGCTGAAGAGAGTCGACGAGGTGCGCCCGCGTCCATTCATGCAGCGCGGGCTGATCGTCCACGGCACATGCTCGTTCGTGATCGGCGGCGGGGTCGGCGGTCAGGACGCAGAACGACGGATCGTCGTAGAACACGCCGTTCACCTGGCCACGCTCATCGATGCGTATGAATGTCGCGGCAGGCTCGGGACCGATGGCGCGGCGCTCGAGCATCATCAACGCCAGCGGCGCCGCGGTTGTCGCCCACGTCACCGCGCCCGCCACGAAGTTAGCGGCGATCCGGCGGGTGGCCTCGTAGGAGAGGGCTGTGCGCTTCAAGGCGTCATCGAGGAGCGCCCGGTCTGCAACCAGGCGAGACAGTGAGATCCAACCTCCAGGAGGGCGACCCAGTTCCGCGCCCAGGTGGTCATTGAGTTCCCGGATGTGGTCGAGGCCGGCTGCGAGCGGATGCTCCGCGATGGCGCACCCGTGCTCTGGGGCGGGGGGACTCACGGACCCCTTCTCTCTCGTGGACGATCGCCGACTACTCCTCCGGGTTCTGCATCGCCGGGATGCTCCAGGTGCCTGACGCCCCGTCCCGATGTCACGAGCTCGTGCCAGATGGCATCGATTTCGTCCTGACCTTGTATCTCCACGATCGTTCTGACGCCATCGCACTTACGGCAGAGCCACCCGCGGCCCACCGACACGTCCCTGTGCTTGGAGCCGTGAGCCGGGACATCCACCACGTGTCCGCAGATCAAGCCGACTTCGAAGGTTGCCGTCATCCGCTCTCCTCCCTCTCACAATCTTCGGATAAGCGAACACTTTTCATTAGGTAGCCCGATGTTAGGGTTACCTAAATGTTGGCGTCAAGTAAAGGACGAGTCGACCCTCCCTGGGAGCTCTCGGGCGACCCCCTCCTACGGATGATCGGCTCAGGACATGAGGAGGTTCGCGATGTCCGGGAGAACGGTCCGCAATACTCGGAGCTCAGCACGGCGATTGGTGTCCTGGGCCGCTCTGTTGCTGGTCGGCGCGACCGCCTTGGCGTCCTGCGGCTCAGATGCGTCGGATTCCGCCGCAACCTCGTCGGAGTCTCCGACTACGTCCGATGAAGCCTTCCCGGTAACGATCGAGCACAGCTACGGCGCCACCGAGATCTCCGAGGAACCGGAGCGGATCGTGACCGTCGGTCTTACCGACCACGACGCTTTTCTCGCGCTGGGCGTCGTACCCGTTGGAGTCACCGACTGGTACGGCGATTATCCTCACGCCGTCTGGCCGTGGGCTCAGGACGAGCTCGGTGACGCCGAGCCGGTCATGGTCGGCAACGCCACCGAGCTCGACTTCGAAAAACTCGCCGCCCTCGAGCCCGATGTCATCGTGGGCCTGTACTCCGCCTTGACCGAGGAGAACTACGACACCCTGTCGCAGATCGCCCCAACGGTCGCCCAGCCACGCGAGCACGTCGATTACGGCATCCCCTGGCAGGAACTCACCCTCACCGCGGGGCGGGTGGCCGGCGAGGTCGAGCAAGCCGAGAGGCTCGTGGCCGAGATCGAGGACCGCTTCGCCGAGATCCGCGCAGAGCATCCCGAGTTCATTGGAGCCGGTGCCGCGATCGCGACGCCGTACCAGGGGATTTACGTCTACAGCGCCGACGTCGCCAACGGCCGGTTGCTGTCATCGTTGGGCTTCAAGCTGCCCGCTGAGCTCGTCGACCTTATCGGCGATGCGGACGGCACCAACCTGAGCCTCGAGCGCCTCGACCTGCTCGATGTCGACGCCTTGGTGTGGCTCGACGCGGCCGAGGGCGAGGGACCCATCGCCCAACCGCTGTACGAGAAGCTCGATGTGGCCACCGAGGGGCGGGAGGTGATTGTTAACAGCGCCAGTGAGCTCGGAGGAGCGATGTCCTTCAGCTCGGTGCTGAGTCTGCCGGTCCTGCTCGTCGAACTAGCCCCGATGCTCGAGGCCGCCGTCGACGGCGATCCCGCGACCGAGGTGCCCACAGCGCCGTGAGCCGTCGCTAGGTGGGCAACCATCTCGGTCATGCGGACCTTTGACCAGTCGGAGCGCGAGCGCGAGCCGGTGAGAAAGAGAAAGCCGGACGCTCCGACGAGCCATGGTCAATGGACCCGCGCGGTTGGCGAGCTGCGCGGCCTCGTTGAAGTCACGACCGCGCTCGCATTTGGTGCAGCGCTCACTCAGTGGCCTTGGGGAGCAAGCTGCTCGCCGCGTGCGCCATTGCTGACGATCCTCGCCGGCCTCCTCAGACATTCGAGCGCGCCCACCCTCTTGTAACCGCCGTCAGAGAAACTCGAGGGAACTCGTCGAGCACTTCGCGCTCACTACCGCGTTGTTGACCCACTCGTCCGGTGCGACGGGGGAATAAGCCCTTGGTCTCGCCACTTGGGCGATACTTAGCGAGTCCAAAGAATGGACCGCTATGGACGCGTGGAGGGCCGAAACGAATTGGCCGCCCCAAGGCAGTTGGCCAAGCGGCGTGCAGCCTTGAACGGAGCCGGGGAGGGGAATCGAACCCCTGACCTATTCATTACGAGTGAATCGCTCTGCCGACTGAGCTACCCCGGCAACTCAATAACGCGGAGCCTAACCGACCTATCCCGCTTGGCCGAGTCTTGGCGGGTCCACCTCGAGGCCACCAATCCTTCACCCAAAACCTTCAAGCTGCAACTCTCCGGCGTGTGGGACCTTAGAAGCTTCCTTGAGGCAAACGGCATGCCGACTGACGTCAATGATCTAAATCATGAGCACATCGAGACCTATCTCGTCCAGCTTCGCGATCGGACGAGTGCGTCAACCGCCGCCACCCGCTACCGCGGCCTCCGTCAGTTGTTCAAGTGGCTGGAAGAAGAGGGTGAGTTCACTCGCAATCCCTTCGCGCCCGTGCGCCCATCGCTACCTACGGGGTTCGGGCGCGCCATAAGCACGCGCATCTCCCCTAGCTCTGGCTCAGCTCAAAAGGCCGGCTCACCAGTTCCGGGGGCGCCCAGATGATCAAAAGACGGTGCGGGGCTGCCGGAATCTCTCCGATTCATCCTCACCAGTTCCGACACACGTTCTCGCACCTCCTCACAGTTGTCATCCCCGAAGTAGAAGTTGTCGGTGACGCAAGGATTAAAAGATGGTCAGACGGCTCCTGTCAGATGAGAAGTAGGTCCCGAGAAACGCGCCTCAGAATCTGGTTAGCGTTAGGGCCTGGAGGGCGCACAGCGAGGGCAACCGGAGCGGGGGGAACGCCGGACGAGTCTGATCCCTCAATTTGTGCCCATCTTGGAAGGGGCCTCGTATTTCCCGGTTCGAGTGTAATGACACCGGGTCTCCTTTGCGTCAATCACGTCGGAATGCTGACGGAGCCGGGCAATACCACGGCTGGTCAGGCTCTTGGCCGTGGCGTGGGGGATGTCCATGGCGCCGGCACCTCCCCGCAGGACTCCCTCACAGAGCTCTCTGGACCGCTGGCCGGCTGAACACTAGATTGCCGCCAGCAACCCTGATGGTCCGCCGGGAGCGCTGACGGAGATTTGGATTCGTCGCCGTCAGTCGCGTGGCCACAGGAACCAGGCGACACCCGCCACCACAAGCAAGACAGCACCTCTCAAGACGACGAACCTCTCCGCCCGGATCGTCAAGCAGACCCCTCCGAGGATCTGAGGCCGTTCATCCCGCGGTGATGCGTCTCGGAGGCACAGGGTGGATTATTGACCTGTGCCATTGCCGGCTCCATGGAGGAACCCTTGAACGATCTCGATCGCATGCTCGAACGGTGGACGGGCGCCGGCCTCATTACCGCCGACCAGGCGCGAGCGATCCGAGCCGCCGAGAAACGAGACGAACGCGCCTCCGGAGGAATCCCCGTTCTCGCCGAGGTCCTCGCCTACGTCGGTGCGGTATTCGCCCTCAGTGCCGTTGTGTTCATCGGGTCACAGGTTTGGGCGGACCTCGCCGTCGGAGCCCAACTGGGACTCATCGCGCTCGCGACCGCTGCTCTCTGGGCCGGCGGGTGGTGGATGCGAAGCGGCCCCCACCCGGTCCGCCAACGCCTGGGGAGCGTCCTCTGGTTCCTGTCGGCCGGTGGAACCGGGTGGCTTGCCGACGTGGTTGCAACCGACCTCTGGGACCTCGACGACGGCTACGGGCTGATCATCGGGCTGGCGCTGTCTCTCTACGCCGGACTTCTCTACCGCTACCGCCGGACCTCGCTGCAGCAGATCGCGTTGGCCGGCGGCGTGGGATTCATCTGCGGCGGGCTCTCCGACCTCGCCGGAGGCGGCGACTGGTTCGGACTGCTTCTGTGGGTGGCCGGGGTCGGTTGGATCACGCTGACGCGCGTCGGCGTGCTCACCCCCCGGCGCACGGGCTTCGCACTGGGTGCGGTTGGCGTGCTGGGCGGTGCCCAGGCGCTCGCCTTCGGGTTCTTCGAGAGCCCGGATGGATGGGGCCTGGCCCTCGGGTTGATATCAGCGGCGATGCTTCTCTATCTGAGCGTCTCGTTCGCGGCAGTGGTCCTGCTCGGCTTTGGGATTGCGGGGCTCCTCATCTTCTTGGTTCAGATCATCGACCAGTACCTAGCCGACAGCCTGGGAGGGCCCGTGGCGCTCCTGGTTGCGGGGATTGCCCTTCTGCTGGTTGCGCTCTTGGCCGTTCGCCTGAAGGACCGAACGAACATGAGCGACGTCGCCTGAGGGATCTCCGAGGACCGCCCTCGGCGCAGCGCCTCGACCATCGAAGGATGCCGGGAATCGTGGCCTTGGGAATCAGGTTTCAACCCAGCGGCGGTGTCGGCCTTCATCCTGTTTCGAGTACGTCAGTAAAGGCCTCCTCCACCTCCACCGCCGCCGCTGGAGAAGAACACGAGGTAGACGATCAGGTATACAACCACCGCGACGACGGCATAGATCGCCAGCCACTTCTTCCAATTACGGCCGTAGCCAGTTTTCTTCTTAGCCATGATGCACCTCCGACTTGTGCGATGAGCGGGAAGTTCCCGCTGTCCAGTAATACCGGGAGTAGGGGCGGCGCGGATTTCGAGAAAGCAGAAGGGACGAGTTCGCCGCGCCCGCCGCTTACGGAGCCTCCCCTTGGTGCCTGCCGCCCATCCCACTCGGCTGGGGTTCCTCGCAGGAATGGCACTCGACCTCCAGCGTGGCGTGCTCGATCTCGAAGCGGTCGTGCAACATCCGTTTGAGGTCGTCGCCTCGTTGCTGCGCGACGTGGAGATCGAGATCACCCTCGAGCACCACGTGCGCCGAGAGCGCCGGCGTATCGGAAGCAAGGCTCCAGAGATGCAGGTGATGAACCGATTCGACGTGTGGGTGTGAGGCGATCGCCTGCTCCACCGCTTCGGCATCCAGCCCCTCCGGCGCGCCCTCCATGAGCACATGGACGGTGTCCCTCAAGAGTAGCCAGGTGACCCACAGGATGAGTGCGCCGATTGCCAGGGACGCCAATGGATCGACCCACGTCGCCCCCCACCCGATGACGGCGATCGCAGCGACGATGACCGCCACCGAACCGGCGGCATCGGCCGCCATGTGGATGAACGCACCACGCATGTTCAGGCTCTTCCCACGCGCCCGTGCAAGAATGACCGCGCTGACGACGTTGATGCCAAGTCCCAGGATCGCCACGACCAGAAGCCCCGTTCCCCTGATCGGTTCGGGATCTCTCAGCCGCCCCAGTGCCTCGACGGAAACCCATCCCACGATTGCAATCAAAGTCACTCCGTTTGCCAACGCCCCGAGAACCTCGGCGCGCTGCAGTCCAAAGGTATGCCGCGCCGAGGCGGGCCGGGTCATCAAAGCCTGGGCGACGAGCGCGATTCCGAGCCCGATGACGTCGGACAGCATGTGACCCGCGTCGGCCAGCAGCGCAAGCGAGTTGAACGCAAGGCCACCTACGACCTCGGCGACGAGATACGCGGAGTTGATCCCGAGCGCGACCCACAGGGCTCGGCGCTGTGCATCTCTGAGATCGAATCCGTGGTCGTGGTGATCAGCCATCACTTCGCTCCAGAGGCTCGAGGCTGAGATTCAACAGTATGCCGACGTGAGCGAGTTGGATCGGTGCTGCCACGAGGGCTTGGTCTCCTTAGCTTGACTACCCATCAGATGTTATCCACGCTGAGGGGAAACACTGCCTCCGCGTGCCTGCGGCCGCTCCGGTCGATGAGAATGGATGAATGAATCCCCGTAGGCGTCACCCAACGGAAAGGCGCGGCTGCTGATGCCTTCCGGTCGCGCGGACGCGCTCGGCGATCTGCCCGATCCCCTGCGCGCCTTGCTCGAGCGCGCACGGCGAGGCGTCATGACCACCCTCGATTCTGAGGGGGGCGGACATTCGGTCCCGGTGGTCTTCGCCGTGGTCGGCAACGAGCTCGTGTCGCCGATCGATCACAAACCCAAGACCGGACGAATACTGGCTCGGGTGAAGAACCTGGAGCGCGATCAGCGCGCGACTCTTCTCGTGGATCATTGGGACGAGGACTGGACGCGGCTCGCATGGGTGATGGTTCGGGCCCGCGCGGTGGTCGACTCGGATCCACCTGCAGATCTAGTGCGCTCGCTCAACGCGCGCTACCCGCAGTACGCGCCCGACGAGCACCACGACGCGCTGATCCGCCTGCGCCCGACGCGGTTGACGTGGTGGACGTGGAGTTAACGCGGCGGCACCGTCGGGAGCCCGTATCCCTTCAGGCGCGTAGTTCTTCGGGCCGGAGTCCGACTTCCCTGCGGGCCCCGTTGCGGTAGATCACCGCGGTTACAAGGCGGTCGATGACGCCGGAGTCCGTCAGGCGCTGCAGGTCATCCATCGAGCCGACCTCCGCGCCGTCGATCTCTACGATCAGGTCCTCACTGCGCAATCCGGCGCGATCCGCGGGGCTCCCGGGAAGGACTTGAACCACCTCGATTGCGGTCCGTGTGTCGACCTCGCGTGCGAGGCGCGGCGGAACGGGACGTGGGCCGCCGACGATCCCGATGTAGGCGCGCCGCACTCGGCCCTCGGTCATGAGGGCAGCGATGATCCGACGGGTCGCGGCGTTTATCGGTACCGCAAGCCCGAGTCCCTGGCCCTGGCCGGGGCCCACGAGGGCGGTATTGATGCCGACGACGCGACCGGATGAATCTCCCAACGCTCCGCCCGAATTCCCGGGGTGGAGCGCTGCGTCGGTTTGGATGACGTTCTCGACGAGGCGCACCACCGAGCCCGCGCGAGTGGGAAAGGAGCGCCCCAAAGCGCTAACGACGCCCGCCGTAACCGATCCGGCAAAGCCCAGTGGGTTTCCGATCGCAACGACGAGCTGGCCGACTCTTAGTTGCGCGGCGTCACCAAGCTCGGCCGGGGTGAGCTCAACCCCCAGACTACGAACCACCGCCAGGTCGCTGAGAGGATCGGTTCCGACGACCTCGACCATCGCCTCACTGCCGCTGGCGAACACAGCTTCGCCACGATCCGTGCCCTCGACCACGTGCGCGCTGGTGAGAATGAAGCCATCGGGAGTGATGGCCACCCCGCTGCCACCGCCTTCGACTCGGCCCCCCCGACCCATCCTCCGGTAGATGCGCAGATTGGCGACGCAGGGCGAAAGCACCTCCGCCACGCGCGTGACCACGGTGGAGTAGGCGTCGAGCGCTTCCGCATCGCCGGGTGTGTCGTCCAGGTTGCGGTGAGGACCACGAGGGCCGGACCGAATCGAATCGATGTATTTGAGCTCTCCCATTGGCATAGAGGCAAACCGGGCTTGGTTACCTTGTATTCCCATGCTCCCTCTCGAGGGGCGAGCGGCCCGGCCTCCGGAATAGCTCGAATCGGCTATTAACCGAGTCCTCTGGGCGTCCGATGAGTCATTGAGCAGGCTCTGCTGGCTTCGAATTCGCCTGCAAGGGAGGTCGACACCCATCGGACGGGCCCACCAGCTTCATGATCAGAAAAGTGGGATGACCTCGGGCCTCACATCGGGCCCGGATCGTCCCAACGCGCAAGAAAAGGTCGGTTCGGCGACGAAGTGGATCGCGGTGGTGGTGGCGGCGATCCTCGCCCTGGGCATGGCCTACAGCGTCATCACCCTCCGGCGTCAGGCCGACGATCTACGCGGCGTGGAGGTCGTCGCCGCACGGGTCGCTCACGAATCGAGTGAGCTGAACGCACTGGCCTGGGAGGCCATCGCATCGCCGGGCGATCTCGACCACATCGCGCAGCAGATAGAGGCCGCTTCTGAGCAGCGTCAAAGGGATATGGGTCTGGTCCAGAGTGGGGAAGCGGGCGGGGATGGAGTCTCCAGGTTGCAGACCGCGGTCGATGATCACAGGGCGGTTCTCGACGAGCTCATGACCCTGTTCGCCGCCGAGCAAACCGATGATGCGCGCCGGCTCGCTCAAACACGTCTCGCGCAGAGCAACGACGAGCTGCACGACGTAGCGGAGGGCGTTCAACGAAGGTTCCAGGATCTGGCCGGGAGGGCCTACAACACGGCAGACATGGAGTCGGTCGTGATGATGCTCCTCGGCGCGGGACTCGCGGGATTGTTGTTCCGCAAGTTCGACTCGGCGAAGCGCGCCGGGGAGCTCAAGGCGGCGTGCGAGCGGGCGCAGAGTGAAGCACGCTTCCGTTCGCTCGTCCAGAATTCGTCAGACGTCATCACCGTCATCGACGGGAACACAACGATTCGCTACCAGAGCCCCTCGGTCGAGCGAGTGCTCGGCTACAGTCCCGACCAGCTCGTCGGAACCGAGCTCGGTGACTTGATTCACCCCGACGACGCGACCAGAGTTTCGGACTTTCACGATGACTTCATGCTGCGGCCACATGCTACAAGCGCTCGCATCGAGTATCGCCTCCGGCATGCGGATGGCACCTACAAGCACGTCGACAACGTTCGCACCAACCTGCTCGCCGATCCCGATGTCCGAGGTCTCGTGATCAACTCGAGGGATATCACCGACAACAAGAAATCCGCAGATGCGCTGCGCGAGTCGGAGGAGCGGCTCCGCTTCCTCGTAGAGCACGTACCAAGCGTCGTGTACACGGCCGAGACCGGACCGGATGGTCGCTGGCTCTACGTTAGTCCCCAGATCCATGCGCTCCTGGGCTTCACCGCCAACGAGTGGATGTCCGATCCCGAGCGCTGGTGGAAACAGCTGCATCCCGACGATCGAGCTGCGGTCGTCGATGACGAAGAGGCGCTGTTGCTCGGATCAGGAGACAGGTCTGTCGCGATCGAGTACCGCATGATGACACGCGACGGGCGAACCATCTGGATCAACGATGATGCGACGATAGTCAGGGACGAGCGTGGCGCGCCCCTCTATTGGAGCGGTGTGCTGTCGGACATCACCGACCGCAAGGTGCTCGAGCTGCAACTCCAACACCAGGCCTTTCACGATTCGTTGACGGGCCTCGCCAACAGAGCCCTGTTCACAGACCGCGTCGAGCACGCCCTGCAGCGCGCCCAGCGGGGCGCAGAACAAGTGGCCGTGTTGTTCCTCGACCTCGACGACTTCAAGACCATCAACGACAGCCTTGGTCATGATGCCGGTGACGAATTGCTCGTGACCGTCGCCCGCCGCCTGCGGAGATGCTTGAGACCGGCGGACACGGTGGCGAGGCTGGGTGGAGACGAATTTGCGGTCCTGCTCGAGGGCGAGAACGTCGACAGCGCTTCCACCATCGCAGAGCGGACCGTGAAGGCTATCGAGGAGCCCCTCCAACTTGGTGACCGTGAGGTGACCATGCACGTTAGCGCCGGGATCGAGCTCGGTGACTCGCAGAGGCATAGCGCCGGTGATCTGCTGCGGAACGCCGATGTTGCGATGTACGTCGCCAAAGGTAAGGGGAAGGCCCGCTTCGAGATCTTCGACTCCAGCATGCATGCTGCCGCCCTGGAGCGGCTCGAAATCAGGGCCGACCTGCAGCGTGCCCTGATCGACCGCGAGTTCGTCGTTCACTATCAGCCCATCGTCGGACTTCAAGAGAGCAGAATCGTCGGCATGGAGGCCTTGGTTCGGTGGCGACACCCGCAGCGTGGGCTCGTGGCCCCCCTGGAGTTCATCCCGGTTGCCGAGGAGACGGGTCTGATCGTCCCGATCGGCAGGTGGGTCCTCGAGGAAGCGGCCAAGCAGGCTAAGAGATGGCAGGCTGAAAGCCAGCACGGCGAGGACTTGACGATGAGCGTGAACGTGTCGGCCCGGCAGCTCATGCGCGCCGAGATCGTGGACGAGGTCGCCGCCGTGCTGCGGCATACCGGCATCCCCCCGCAGACGCTGATCCTGGAGATAACGGAGAGCGTCCTGATGAACGATCGCAGTGCGGCCATCTCGCGCCTGCACCAACTCAGGGAGCTCGGCGTGTGTGTGGCCGTCGACGACTTTGGTACCGGCTATTCGTCCCTCGGTTATCTGAGCAGTCTGCCAATCGACATCCTGAAGATCGACAAGAGCTTCATCGACCGGGTCGCGGCCGGATCCGAGGACTCAGCGATCGCAAAGGCCGTCATCAAGCTTGGCAATTCACTAAGCCTCACGGTGGTTGCCGAAGGTATCGAGGCCGCCGACCAAGCGACCACCCTCAGAGCCATGCATTGCCACCGGGGTCAGGGCTTCTATTTTTCTGAGCCTCTGGACGCGACCGGAGTGGACGACTTACTCCTGAGCGTTGCTGCAGACGCCGTCCCGGTGAGCACCAAAGTCGCCGGCGCGTAACCGTCTACGGCGTGACGGCTCGTGAGCTCTCGGACCCCGCAGTAGCAAAATAGAAAGCCAGCGCAGCCGTGACGATGTGCAGGAAGTTGTCGGGGTCGGCAAGGCTGTCGATGGACAGGAATTTCAACGCCCCGAAGAAACCGAGTACCGCTACGAGGGCGTAGGCGGCACCGATCGCAAGGCTGACGTTCTTGGCGCCCAGGTGCGTGCGGGAGGCGACGGCCCAGGCGGCCCCGATGACGATGTGCACGATGTTGTGCAGGGGGTTGAGCCCGAAGATGATGAGCGTCCCATCAACGGGCCCCGCTGCGAAGTCATCGAAACCGGTGACGGCGAAGCCCGCGAAGCCAATGATCATGTACAACAACCCAAACGCCAGACTGAAGGTCTGTACCGGTGTCCGCCCTGAGCTAACCACAGATAGCCCCCTGTCGAATTCGCCTGCTCGTTGCCAGCTCGCCGACCAAGCTGAGTATAGGTCCGAGAGTCTCACCAGCCGGGATTCTCCGAACCGCGAACTCTGCCTGGAGCCCGATTCTCCCCAGCCGAGTATTTCGTAGTCTCTTCGGCGTGGGCTTTGCAGGAGCCGGGAGACAATCGCAGTTTGAAAGGACCGAGGGGAGCTGTGGACAGAGATCGAGTAAGGCAGTGGTTGCAAAACTACGCGGGCGCCTGGAAATCCTATGACCGGGCCAGCATCGCCGACTTATTCAGCGACGACGCCTCCTACCGCTATCACCCGTACGACGATCCGATTCGGGGCCGAGAGTCGATCGTTGAATCCTGGCTGGAGGATCCCGACGCGCCCGGTACCTATGAAGGTGACTACGAGCCCATTGCGGTCGAAGGCGACGTGGCGGTGGCCGTCGGCAGCAGCACCTACCGGCTGGAAGATGAACCCGAGGTGAGGGTCTACGACAACTGCTTCCTGATGCGCTTTGACGACGAGGGCCGCTGCCGGGAATTCACGGAGTGGTACATGAGGCGTCCGAAGACCCAGGTTCCGTAGGTCCGGCGGCTCTCAGGCGGCTTCGTCTTCCCTTGCCCCCGGCGAACTGGAGGGGGCCACGCTGCGCCGGTCCAGGGGAGCCGTGATCGCTCTGACCACTCCGGGCAGGCCCCTTATCTCGTCGACTATTCGCTCCAGCGACCGTCCCGCCGCAACCGAATTCGCCAGCGCGATGGCGTCGTACGGGCCTCGGAGATCATCGGCAGAGACCACCCCCCGGAGGGCCTTAAGGGCACCGGCGACGGGTGCGGTATCCGCGGTTTGAACGAGCACATAGGCCTTCACGCATTCCTCCCTCGGTTCTTCTTGCGTGCCCAGAGTCAAACCCAAAAGCGAGGGTGAACATTCCGACTGGGAGATCATTGCTTGCGGGCCAACCATGCCGGCCACAGACGATGCGCGACCCTGCGATCGAGCCGCCCACCGAGATGCATGGCGCGCCACACGCCCCTGTAGCCGGGGAGGATCCCCGACGCCACGACGATGTGGCCTGCGATAGCCGGAGTCGCAACGTAGGTGGACCACTTGTGAACTCGCGCCAACCACACGAACGGGGGCCCCCCGTGCACCACTACGAGGCCGATTCCACTGAGGACGAGCGCGCAAAAGGACAATACCGTTACGAGGTTGAGAATCCGTTGACCGGGATCGAAGTGCCATCGTGCCAGGCGAAGTGGCCCGTGAAGATCGCAGCAGGCCAGCGTGTGAACCACTTCCCGTCCGAACGAACCACACGCAATGACTCCACGAGAAAGGTACGTGTCGCCCGCCACCCGATAACGCACCCCGATAACGCGGTCACGGCGAAGGCCCAGCCGAGGATCTTGTGGAGCGAAGTATCCGGGATTCCGGTCAAGCGAGCGGCCGGACTCGGCTCGCCCTCGCGCCCCAGCAGGAGCCACCATCCGGTCCCAAGCAGCGCCAAGCCGCCGATGTAGACGAGCGCGTGAAACCAGCGAGTCGCACGGCTGTAGCGCTCCACACTCTTGTGTCGAGCAGGCGCTCGGGTCCGATCGACGGCGGGGCTAGTAGTCAATGCCCGGAACGGACTCGGATCCGTCCTCAGAGCCTTCCTCGCCGGCCGCTCCTTCAGTCACGATGACGGCGATCTCATCGCTCGCCCCCGCCGCGGAGTGATCGGCGTGCTGGAGCGAGGCATTGATCGTGTGCTCTCCCGGCGAGAGGTCTTCGATCATGGCCTCATTGGAGGCTTCGACCGTGTACTCGAGTTCTTCCCCGTCGACAAACAGGTGCCAGTGATGCAGCCCTGTTTCCTCAGGGCCGAGTTCCTCGCTCGTGGAGACCTCCACCGTGATCGGCAGGCTGACCTCGTCCCCGTCCGAGGGTGAGGTGATCGTCAGCGTCGGCCCCTCGGCGCCGGCGGCCGCAGCCCCTTCCGTCGAATCGTTCCCGCAGGCCGCGGCTACCAGCAACGCCACCGCGATCAGGGTCCAAAGTCTGAACGACATTCGCACGATGCCTCCTTTTCATTCGGTCTTCGCAAGTAATACGGCGCGAACACGCGTGGCGGATTCGGCGACGGCGAACCGAGAGTCGATGAAACCCTCCGGACGGCGCGGGCGGTAGTGAAGGTTGTGTGGTCGCTCTCAGACGATTCGTTGCTTGCCGGTATGGCTTCGGGGGACGAAGAGGCGGCGGCCGTCTTTGTGCGTCGTTTCCAAGCCAGGGTCTACGGACTGGCACTTGGGATAGTGCGCACGCCGACGCTCGCCGAGGACGTCGCTCAGGAGGCCTTCGTGAAGGCTTGGCGCTACGCCGGTGCTTACGACTCGCGCAAGGGCCACGTCTCCGGTTGGATGATGACCATTACTCGCAATCTGGCGATCGACGCGATCCGCTCGTCCCGCCAGCGGCCGGTCGCTCCCGATGACTTGGTCACCCTGATTCTCTCCCGCGAGGGGAACGAG
>JBOGWW010000287.1:0-3744 GCA_050693655.1 Actinomycetota bacterium
GTTGACCGATTGAGGCGTGAGCCCGAGGTGCGCCATCACCGGAATCCCGCTCGAGGTCATGCGCTCGACGATCTCCACGATGCGACCTCCACCCTCGAGCTTGACGGCGTGTGCGCCGGCCTCCTTGAGGAAGCGGCCCGCGTTGTAGAGCGCGTCGTCGGCGTCGCCTTGGAAGCTCATGAAGGGCATGTCCCCGATCACCATGGCGGTGTCCGCGCCCCGGCCGACGGCGCGCGTGTGATGGAGCATCTCCTCCATGGTCACCGGCACGGTCGAGTCGTAGCCCAAGACCACCATGCCGAGGCTGTCGCCGACCAGGAGCAGGGGAATGCCCGCCTCGTCGAGGATGCGGGCCGAGAGGGCGTCGTAACAGGTGAGCATCGGGAAGCGCTCTCCCGAGTCCTTGAAGCCCTGAACGCTGCGCACGGTGACGCGCGCGTTGCGCTGGTGAACAGACACTGTCGCCTCCTAAAAGGTAGCCGCAGTAGATCGTTAAAGGATACTGCCTACTTCCGGGTAGGTGCCCTTCCTGCGCCGGCCGGAGGCGATTCCCTCTCGTACATCTCCTCGATGACCTCGGCGTACAGGTCGCAGATCGAGCGCCGCTTGACCTTGAGGGTCGGCGTGATCTCGTTCTCCTCCTGGAGGAAGTCACGCTCCAGCACCCGGAACTTCTTGATGCCCTCGACCTTGGCGAGAGTCGCATTCAACTCATCGATCGCTGTCTGGATCTCCTTCAGCGTGCGGTCGTGCTTCGCCACGCCGGCCGTGCCGCCCTCGATGCCGTGCTCCTGAGCGAACTCGGGGGCCTTCTCCTCGTCGAGGGTGACGAGAGCGGTCAAAAACGGCCTGCGGTCTCCGACGACGACCACCTGCGAGATGAGTCCGTGGAACTTGAGCCGGTTCTCGATCTCCTGGGGAGCGACGTTCTTGCCGCCCGCGGTGATGATGATGTCCTTCTTGCGGTCGGTGACCTTCAGGTAACCGTGTTCGTTGAACTCGCCGACGTCGCCGGAGTGCAACCAACCTTCGGCGTCGATGGCCTCCTTGGTCGCCTCTTCGTTCTTGTAGTAGCCCCGCATGACGTTGCCGCCGCGCGCGAGGATCTCACCGTCGTCCGCCAGTTTGACCTCGAGTCCGGGCAGCGCGCTGCCGACCGAGCCGATCAAGATGGCATCGGGTGGGTTCCAGGTCGTGGGTCCGTTGTCCTCGCTCTGGCCGTAACCCTCGGTGATCTTGATGCCGACGGAGTGGAAGAACCAGATGAGCTCGGGGGCCAGAGGCGCGGCCGCGCTGAGCGCGAGGCCGCACTCCTCGAGACCGAATGCGGCCCGCACCTTGCTCAGCGCGAGCTTGTCGAGGACCCGGTGCTGGAGTTTGAGTCCCAGCGGCACCTTGGCGTCGGCCAGCTTGCCTCCGCGCCGGACGGCCTCCTGCTCGAGCTCGGTGACCCGGCGCCCCACCTCGATCGCCTTGCGGGCGATCTTCACCTTGCGGTCGTCGGGGTCGGCGGCGGCCATCTTGGCCGTAACGCCGGCGTAGAACTTCTCCCAGACCCGCGGCACGGCGAAGAAGTAGGTCGGCTTGCACTCCTGGAGATCCTCTAGGAGCGTGGGCACGCCCCCGCCGAACCAGGTCTGCGTGCCGTAGTAGATCTGCAGGAAGTGGCTGATCATGCGCTCGGCGATGTGGCTGAGCGGAAGGTAGCTGAGCGCCCTACCGGTCTCCGCGTCGCCGATCGGAATGTGCTGTTCGCTGTGCGTGGCCGTCCACCAGATGTTGGCGTGACTCAACATCACGGCCTTGGGAGGCCCCGTCGTACCCGAGGTGTAGACGAAGGTCGCCAGGTCATCGGGCTTGAGGCGCGCGGTGGCGTCCTCGTAGACCTCGTCGTCCTCACCGTCGGCCAGGTCGAGGAAGTCTTCCCAGCCGAGCACGAAATCGGAGCCTTCCACCCCCCCGCTCCGCTCGCTGCCGCTCGTGCCGTCGTATCCCTCGAAGACCACCACCTTCTCGAGCTCCGGCAACTCCGAGCGCATCTTGAGGACCTTCTCGAGCTGCTCGGTGTTCTCGACGAAGGCGACCTTGGAGTCGGAGTGACCCACGATGTAGGCGACCTGCTCGGGTGAGTTCGTGGTGTAGACGGGGGCGGTGGCACCGCCGAAACTCAGGCAACCGATGTCGGCCAGGTGCCACTCCACCCGGTTGCCGGACAGCAGGGCCATCTTGTCCCCCGGTTCAAAGCCCAGTGCGTGCAGGCCCTTGCCGACCCGCTTGACCGAATCGCCGTACTCCCGCCAGGTGATGTCGCGCCACGAGCCGTCCTTCTTGTAGCGCAGGGCCACCTTCTCGGGATGCGTCCGCACCCACTCGTGGAACCTTTCGATGATCGTCGTTGCCGGCATCCCCCAACTCCCCCTTCATGGCCCCGGACGACCGGGGGCCCTCTGAACCCGATCGATTATTCAAGTTCGTTAGACGGAGTTTAGGGCGAGTCCTGGCTTCGTTCCAAGAAAAACCGGATCCGATCGGGAATCGGTGGGTGCGAGTAGAGGGTCCAGACCGCGAGCGGCGGTGGATCGAGGTCCGCGAGGTTGGCGAACGCGAGGCGCCGAAAGGTTCTCACGCCCGTCTCCGAATCGTTCATCAACTCGGCTGAGGCGGCGTCCGCCTCGCGTTCGAAGTTGCGGGACACGAGGTTCTCGACCGGAAGCAGCAGAAATCCGACGCTGAGGGCGAAGGCTCCCAGCAGGGGAAGCGCCCTCAGGTCGCCGACCCCCTCGGCGGCGGCCCACGACCACGGCCACGTCCCTCTGCCCAGAGCACCCAGGAGGGCGAAGGAGCCCAGCAGCGCCAGACTCGCGAGCACGACGTTCTTGACGACGTGGTTGGCGCGCTGGTGACCGAGCTCGTGAGCCACCACCAGCAACGTCTCGGACTCACCCCCGGCCTCGAGCAGCGTGTCGTAGACCACGACCTGTTTGGTCGCGCCGAATCCCGCCATGTAGGCGTTCTCGGAGGTCGTACGGCGGCTCGCGTCGGCTACGAGCACGCGGTCCACCTCGATCCCGGCCTCCGCCGCCATCGCCTTGATCTCGCGCGTCAGTCCCTCGTGGGGCAAGGGCGTGAAGTTGAAGAACAGCGGAGCGATGATCACCGGGTAGAGGTACGTGAGCACGAGGGTGAGCAGCGTGAAGGCGCCCCACCCCCAGAGCCACCAGGATCCCGGCCGCCATCTCACCACGCCCTGAAAGGCAAGCGCCGCGATGGATAGCGTCACCGCGGACACCAACAGGCCGCGCCCCTGGTCGGACAGCCAGCCGCCGACATCTTGGGTGGACAGACCCCAGTCGTGCGCCACGACGTAACCGCGCACGTAGGACAGCGGGAGGGTCGCCAGTGCCAGGATCAGCGCGAGCGCGGCCCCCGCCAGCAGACTGCGCACCGGCCAGCCGCCCGGCACTCGCTCGAGCGCATCGACCAGCCGCCCCATCGGGCCGCGCGCGAGCAGCAGCAGCACCACCAGCTGCAGCAGAACTCCCACCACGACGCTCAGGTAGCCCGGCCTGCGATAGGCGGCCCCACGATCGACCTGGAGGTCGGTGAATTCGGCGCCCAGTGAGGGGTCGGTGGCGTTGGGGCCCTCCTCGGCGGAGCGTAACGACGCCGGGGCACGCGATACCAGCGCGACGAGGCCCGCGCTCAGCAGGCAGAGGGCGAGGATGAGGATCACTGCCCGCGCGG
>JBOGWW010000288.1:0-2972 GCA_050693655.1 Actinomycetota bacterium
CTACCGGGTCGCGATGCACTATTCAGAGGCGGCCGCTTGACGCCCTATGTCCAGAGGTCTGAGTCTAGGTCCCACGCCTGCTCGTAGAGCAAGGAGTACCCCCACCGACAGTCGAGCTCGCGAATGGCCGAAGTCGCCGCCACCTTCGCGGGCCTCGAGCTTCTACGCCACGCGTCCGTACCGCTCGTTCCCATGTACTCGGTGATGGCGTCATCGGGCAATGCGCGTATGAGTTCGAGAGCCGCGACCACCATCCTCATGGCGGCGTCCCCGCTGCTCTTCGGTGCTCGGTCCAGCAGTTCCCTGGCAACGGTGGTGTTCGGTTCGAGCGAAGGTTGTCGGCCCTCGGACAGAGCGATGCGATGGCCCTCCTCACACCACAGAATGAGTGCGGAGATCAGTTCCGCGGGAGGCGCGGGCTGGCTGTGCTCAATCAGTTCGCGCCAAACGTCGGCGTCGTGGAACGTTCGTTGGAGGAAGTAGGAATGCAGAATGAGGTGGGTGAATCGAACGAAGGTTTCGCCTCCACTCCGATGGGTCTGGAGGAGGCCCAGGTGTGTGGCATCTTCCACCGTTGATCCGATGTCCTGGCCGTCCAACGAGAAGGGCCCGGGCACCTGCTCTGCGCGCCTGAGGTCGGTCAGGTTCACCTCGAGTTTCTCCAATCGGGTCATGGCGTGAGCGATGGGACCCAATGCGGAGATCACCGAATCGCGCGGGATCCCGGCGATGGTCTCCTGGCCGGTCATCTTGCCGGCTTCGATGGCCTCGATGTAGGCGCTCAGAAGCCCCACCCTTACGAGACCCGGAGACTGCCGACTGAGCCGATGCAGACGTCCCGCGGCGAGCAGGTCCGCGGTCAGGTTGAGGTAGAAGGGTGTACGGGCGATACCGGCGAGCTCGACTATTTCCCCAATTTCCTTCCTGTACCCAGCTTCATCTCGCTGTGGTCCGGTGCTCAGATGCGCTGCCGCCGACCGCTTCGCCCGAGCAAGGATGTAGTCCACCGCCTCGGTCGAAGTGAGGGGGTCGAGGTTGAAGGCCGGGAATTCCCCCGAGGGCGGAGCGGCTTCGAGACGGCTCGTGAGCAGGACGGGGAGTTCGGCTGCACCGGCGGCGTCCAGAGCCTTGCAAGCTGCGTCCAATCCTTCGAACGAAGAGCCGTGAGCGGCCTCGTCCAGACCGTCGGCGAGAACGACGACCGATCGCTCGGCCAACAATGTGCGCCAGACTCGATCGGCGTCTCCGCCGGCCCGCAGATCGACATCGATGTAGTCGAGGAACTGTTGACGCGCGAGCTTTCGGAGCTGAAGGGGCGCCGGTTGTCCCCTCAGGGAGATGGTTATGGGGATGGCTCCGATGCGCGCGAGATAGCCGGTCATGCCCAGGAGAAAGGTTGTCTTGCCGGAGCCCGTCTCGCCCAGAACCAGCACCGCGCCCCCCCGGGATGAGGCCTGAAGCTCGGCGGTCACGCGCTCGTAGAGTTGGTCGCGCCCGATGACCTGCTCCACGCGGATTCCCGAGGGAGGAGCTTTGAAAAGACGGTCGGGTATCCGCTTCGCGTCCCTCAGGTAGCGCTTCAAGGTTCGCCTTCTCCTGAAGGTGACGAAGTAGAGGTATCCCGCGAGTCCCAGGATGCTCGTGAAGGCGATGTTGGCCACGAAACCACAGCCCATATTGCGGCCCTCGCACGCCCGGTCTGGTATCCGCGAGAAGGCGAGCCCCCCGGCCGACACGAGCAGCACCAACAGAAGGCACCACAGAATGGTCAGGTTGATCCGTCGGCGTCGGGCTGCGGGCCACATACCGACCGAAGAACCATGCCTGGAGAATGAAGGCCATGTGCGCATGTGAGTCGCTCTCGTCCAGCGAGGGCCCCGGAGCTCCGGAGCCCTCTTCCAGGACCATCGAAACGCCCTTGGCCCTGCGGGTGCAAGAGGCCATGAGTTCCCGCCTCGATGGCAAAAGGTGAATGCTCTCCCCGCAGGCGGTTGAGGACCGGCCGCGGCGCGACTTCGGCCCCCTGGTTCCTTCTTCCTGGACGTTTCGATCCCGGCGGATTGATGATGAATGGGTACGGTTTATCCCGATTGCGTTGTTTAGGGGGAACGATGTCTGTATTGAGCAAGTTGTCGTGGGGGCCCGGCCGGCTGCTGAGGATCGCCATCGTCGGTGTCGTGGCCGCCGGGGTACTCGTCAGCGGGTCGGCACCGACCCTGCAGCCGATACGGGTCGGAGCGCAGGAGGACGGAAACCACAGCGAGCTCGTGCGCGACGTGGTCTTCGCCATCCACGGGGGCGCCGGAACCATTCGGCGGGAGGACCTCACCCCGGAGCTCGAAGAGAGGTATCGCAACGCCTTGACCCGGGCGCTGCGCAGAGGCTACCGAGTCCTGCAGCGAGGCGGCGACAGCACGAATGCAGTCGAGGAGGCGATCACCTCGATGGAGGACTCTCCGCTCTTCAACTCAGGCAAGGGAGCGGTCTTCACCACCGACGCGGCCAACGAGCTCGACGCCTCGATCATGGACGGCGACACGCTCGATGCCGGGGCGGTCACCGGAGTCACGCACATCAAGAACCCGATCTCGCTGGCGCACGAGATCATGGACCATTCGCGCCATCTTCTGTTCGCGGGCGAGGGAGCGGAACTGTTCGCTGCGCACCGCGGCTTCGACCTCGTTACCCAGGACTATTTCTTCACCGCGCGCAGGTGGAGGTCGTTGCTCAATGCCAAGGGCGGCGAGTCCGAGTTCAACTTCGGCGAGACCAACACCGTGGGAGCGATCGGCATGGACGAAGACGATGACCTCGCCGCGGGCACCTCTACGGGGGGACTGACGAACAAACCGGTCGGTCGCATCGGCGACTCACCCATCATCGGAGCGGGAACCTACGCAAACAACGACACCGTCGCGGTTTCGGCGACCGGAACCGGCGAGCTCTTCATCCGGCAGGTCGTCACCCACGAC
>JBOGWW010000289.1:0-11701 GCA_050693655.1 Actinomycetota bacterium
GACCTCCTCGGAGGCGAAGATGGGGGCGTCGATCCGGACCGCCAGCGCGATCGCATCGCTGGGACGGGACGAGACCTCGGAGCTGCCCCCGGTCGCGGCCATGCTGATGGTGGCGAAGAAGGTCTGCTCGACGAGCTCGTTGATCACGATCCGCTCGACCGCGGTGTTGGTCGTGTTGAGGATGTCGCGCAGCAGGTCGTGGGTCATCGGCCGTGGGGTCTCAATTCCCTGAAGCGCGAAGGCGATCGCCGTCGCCTCCACCGCACCTATCCAGATTGGCAGATAGCGCTCTCCGTCGACCTCCTTCAACAACACGATCGGTTGGTTCGACGGTAGCTCGACTCGCACGCCGACGAGCGATAGCTCGATCATGCGCTCGAACCTATCACCGTCACTCGCCTTTCAAACCGAAGAGCTGGGACACGATCAGGCGTGGATCGTTGGCAAGGCGAGCAAGGTCCCTGACCGCCAAGATGTCCGCCGCATTCCGGTACAGGCCCTGGAAATCGAGGCCGTAGCCCACCACGAAGACATCGGGAATCTCGAACGCGCTGAACTCGAGCGCGACCGGGATGATCCGGCGAGCGGTCTTGTCCAGGAGGGTCACGGCCCTCAGCGATGCGGGCTCCCGCTGCGCCAAGGTCTTGCGCAAATAGTTCAGCGTCAGCCCGGTGTCGACGATGTCCTCCACGATCACGACGTGGCGGCCCCGAACGTCCTCGTCGAGGTCCTTGACGATCCGGACGACGCCCGACTGCGAGTACGAGGAGATCGACATGAAATCGACGACCACGTCGATATCCATGGCTCGGATGAGATCCGCGAGAAACAAAGTCGAGCCCTTCAGGACCCCCACCAACACGGGCGGTTCCCCGGCACGAAAGAGATCGGCGAGCTCGGCCCCCAACTCGTCGGTGCGCCGAGCAATCGAGCCGCGCTCGATCAGCACATCGACCGGATCGTTGGGACCGAAGCGCTCCGCCGTCACCCGGTCGGGTCGTCTATCCACTGTCCCCATGACAGGACGGTAGCAAGTCCCTCCGCGGCCCATGAGGTCGTCGAGGACGCGACCGCCTCAGGGGTGACGGCCGGCACCCGGGCGACGGTGCGCTCGCCGGACGACACCACGACGTGGCCCACGACATCACCGGCCGCCAGCGGCAACTCGAATGAGGTCGCCGGCACGAACGAGATCCCGAGCGCGCCGGGAGCGACGCTGTCGCGCACCGTCCGCCGGGCCACCGCCGGGACCCCTCCGGCGGGGTCGAGAACCACCGCCCCGACCTGCTCGCCCCGACGCAACAACAGCGTGCGGCGCAGCCGCGCGAACCCGTAATCGAGCAGCGCCCGCGTGTCGGCGAAGGAATCCTCCGACCGGAGCACGACCGCGATGAGTCGCCGCTCCCGGCGCACCGCCGCGGACACCAGCGCGTTGCCCGCGCCACGCGTGTAACCCGTCTTCACGCCGATGGCGCCGCTATAAGTCTCAAGTAGAAGATTACGGTTGTCGATCAAGACCGTCCCGCGCGGGCCGCGCACGCGGGACTCCGGCGAGGCCACGATGCGCCTCAACTGCGGTTCCGCGAGCAGCAGCGCGGCGATGGCCGCAAGGTCGCGTGCCGAAGAGTAATGACCCGGCTCGTCGAGACCGTGCGGCGTCACGAAGGCGGTGTGGCGGAGCCCCAGTGTCCGGGCCTCGGCGTTCATGAGCTCCACGAAGGCCTCCTCGGAGCCCGATACGTGCTCGGCCAGGGCCACGGCGGCGTCGTTGGAGGACGAGAGCAGCAGCGCGGCGAGGAGCGACTCCGCGGGCCACAGCTCGCCGGCCGAGAGATCCAGGCCTCCTCCGCCGGCGTCGGCCGCCGCCTGCGAGACCCGCACTTCCTCGCCCTGGCCTCCCTCTCGCAGCGCGAGCACGGCGGTCATCATCTTGGTCGTGCTGGCGTTCGGCAGTTCGGCATTCGGGCGTCGCTCGAAGAGAACGTCGCCGTTATCGCCGACCACCAGACAGGCCTCGCAGCCGACCTCCGGTCGTGGGGGCCGGGGCTGCTCCGCGCGGGTCTGCCGGGCGGGGGCGGCGGCGGGGAGCGGCCCGCCCGGCGAGAGGAGGAGAGCCGCCAGCAGGACGGCTGGAAATAAGCGACTTATCGACAAATCTACGTACCTACTTAGAGAGAACTTCGACCTAGAACAGCTGCTTCATGCTCGTTCGGAGCATGGCATCTCTGATCTGGCGCGACAGCCCGATGAGGTCCTGCGAGGACTGGGCCGCCTTCATCTGACTCGAGGGGTCCTTGCGTCGCGCCAGCGGTGCCACGATCTGCTCGAAGAAGGAGGCCTCCCGGTCGGCCCACTGGCGATACATCCGCAGATGGCGCGGCTCGAGCCCGTAGTTCAGCAGTCGCCGGGCCGCCTTGGCGACCGCGAGGTCGTTGCCGTCGTAGAAGTCGCCGGCCACTAGCAGCCCGAAATCCTCGAGCCCCTGCAGCTCCTCGTCGGCCAGGCCGGCCGCCTTCGCCAGCCCGCTGCGATCCAGTTGCACGTCCGTGCTCAGGCTGGAGCGCCCCTTGGAGGAGCCGTTGGTATCGGCGGCCGCCGTGCGGGTCGACTTGGGGGTCGAGCCGAGGTCCGGGATCGAACCGCTCGCATCCGCCTCCGCCAGCCGCTCCCGAATCACCCGCAGGGGCAGGAACTGCTCTCGTTGCAGGGAGAGGATGTAGCGCAGCCGGGCCACGTCCGGATCGTAGAACTTGCGATAGCCGGAACCCGTGCGCTCGGGGTTGATGAGCCCCTCGGATTCGAGAAACCGAATCTTCGAGATGCTGACGTCGGGGAAATCGACCTTGATGGCGTCGAGCACCTCCCCGATGCTCAAGTAATCGCGCGACCTCGACAGGGGCATCGCTACCCTCCCGAGAGGAACACGAGCTTGAACTTGCCGATCTGGACCTCGTCCCCCGAGCGCAAGTCGGTGGCCTCGACCCGTTCGCGATTGCTATAGGTCCCGTTGAGGCTTCCCACGTCGTGCAGCGAGAAGGAACCGCCCTCGCGGCGGATCTCGGCGTGGCGGCGGGAGACAGTTATGTCGTCGAGAAAGATCTCGCTCTCGGGGTGGCGCCCGATCGAGGTCGTGTCCGAGTCGATGAAGAACTTGCTCCCTGCGTTGGGGCCGCGCTTCACGATGAGCACGCCCCGCCCGCCCTCGAGCTCGTCGGGCGAGATGTGAACCTCCTCGTCCAGATCGGCCTCGAGCTCGCCGGGGAGGAACGTGATCGTGGTGTCCGCGTTCTTGGACTCCTGCAAGGGGGCGCCGCAGGAGGAACAGAAGTTCGCTCCCTCGGGGTTCTTGTGACCGCAGTTAGTGCAGTACATGGGCGTGAAGCTATACCGCTACTTTAGGGTTAGTCAAGCCGGAGCCCCGGCCGGCCCCGCGCCGTCTACTCCGTCAGCTTCCGGTAGGCATCCGCGTCGAGCAGATCACCGGCTCCACCCTCGGCGGGTTCGATGACCACCAGCCAGCCACTCCCGTAGGGATCCGAGTTGATGAGCTCCGGATGCTGCTCGACCTCGAGGTTCTTCTCGGCCACCCTGCCGGTGACCGGGCTGTAGACATCGGACACCGATTTGGTCGATTCGACCTCTCCGAGTGGCTCCCCCGCCGTCACCTCCGAACCGGGCTCGGGCAACCCCACGAACACGACGTCGCCCAACTGGTCCTGCGCGTAGAAGGTGATTCCGACCACGATGCGACCCCCATCCTCCTTGGCCCACTCGTGCTCGGCCGTGTACTGCCTGTCGTCCGGCAGCTGCGACACCGCCTCTCCTTTCCGTGCGAACGTTCATCTACATGTTGACAAATCGTCAAGCCGACTCGTCGACCGCCCTCGCCACCACGCGCTCGACGAGGGCAGCGTAGTCCTCCGCCAGGGCGCGTGCTTCCTCGCCGGACGAAGCCTCCGCCCAGATCGTGCAGCGAGGCTCGTCGGGCGAGGGAATGACGAGGACCCAGCGATCATCCTCGACGATCTTGACTCCGTCGAGCAGCACGAGGCGGCTCTCCTGCGCGGCGGCCGCCACCTCCCGCATGACCGCGCCCTTCTGCCGCCAGGGCGTCCTGACGGTGCGTCTCACGAGGTGGCTCTCGGGCTGGGCACCCAGCAGGTCGGAGAGCGGCTTTCCCGTCGTCACCCGAAGCTCGAGTGCCTTGCAGAAGGTCAGCATGGCGTCGGGGGCGGGCATGAACTGCGGCCAGATCAGCGTTCCCTCCGCATCGCCCACGAAATCGACCTCGCCTCTTTGCGCCTCGGCCATGAGCGCCGGCAGACCGGTGGGCGTCCACCGCAGGGGAACGCCCGCATCCCCTGCGATACGTTCGGCCTCGGTGGAAGTCGAGACCGGCACCGCCAGCGTACGGGCCCCCCTCTGGGCTTCGTGTCCGAGGAAGGCCCTCAGCGCTTGCTCCCGAGCAACGGGCTCACCCTGGTCGTCGATGAGGTGGGCCACCTCCCCGCCGGGCTCGAGCACGACGCCGAGGTCCGATCCGGACTTCCGCACGTGCTCGCAGACGTTGCCGATGAGCGCGTCGATCTCCGTGGACCCGAGAACGGGCCTGTGCTCGTCGGTAAAGGCATTGACCGACAGGGCCTCAACTCCCAGACGTCCGAGGATGGATGCTCCCACGAGCGACGCGGCGCCGTGGGCGTAGTCGATCACCACCTTCAGCCGGCTCCCCCTGATCGGGTCCAGGTCCACCGATCGGAGGAGCCCGGTCGCGTATCCGCCCAGAGCGTGCGCGGGGAACTCGAGCTCGCCCAGGTGGTGCGCTCCCGGACGGCGAAAGTCCTCGCGCATGTAGGCCCGGTCGATCTTCCGCTGGTCGGCCTCGGAGAGATCCGCGCCCTCGGCATCGAAGAGCCGGATCTGCACGACCTCGGAGTCCTGGGTCGACGTCCTGACGCTCACGCCGCCGGCCGCCTGCTCCGAGCGCACCGTGAAGCGCGTCACGGGCAGGGCCATGAGCTCGAGATCGTGACAGTTCACGCCGGTCGAGGTAAGCCCGGCGATCAGCGCCCGCTTGATCGTTCGGGCCGCCCTGCTGGCGTCCCGCCCCAGCACCACCGTGCTGTAGCGGGGCAGGGCCGTCCCGTAGGCCATTCCCAGCCTGACGGCCACCTGCGGAGTCATCCCGATATTCACCAGCCCGCTCACGCCGCGTGCGCCGAACAGGCTGCGGCTGGCCTTGCGCTCCCGCACCAGGCTCTCGGCGACGATCGCCCCCGCCTCGACGGTTCTGGAAGGGTAAATCTTCACTCGAGGCCTGATGAGCGCACCGGAGCCGACCACGACGTCGTCGCCGAGAACGGTTCCCTCCTCCACCGTCGAGCCGCGGTCGAGAGACGCGCCGCGGCCGAGCACCGCACCCCGCACCACGGCTCCCGGGCCCACGTGGGCCGCGTCCATCAAGACCCCGCCGGTCACCGAGGCGTCCGCCCCCACGATGGCGTGATCGCCCACGACCGCGCCTGCCTCGACGCGCGCGTTCGGACCCACGCGGCAGTTGTCTCCGAGCACCGCCGGGCCCGTGATCACCGCGGAGTCGTCGATGTCGACGTCCTCTCCCACCCACACGCGCGGCTGCAGCTCGAATCCGGGGACCTCGATGTCGACCCTGCCCTCGACCGCGTCCAGTTGCGCCTGGAGATAGGCCTCGGAGTTACCCACGTCGGTCCAGTACGCGTCCGTGACGAAACCGAAGATGGGCAGCCCGTCGGACAGCATGCGGGGGAACAGCTCGGAGGAGAAGTCGTAGGGGCGATCGCCGGGGATGAGGTCGAGCACCTCGGGTTCCAGCACGTAGATCCCCGTGTTCACGGTGTCCGTAAAGACCTGGCCCCACGAGGGCTTCTCGAGGAAGCGTTCGATCCTGCCATCGGCCGCCGTCATGACGATGCCGAATTCCAGCGGGTCCTGCATCCGTTTGAGCACAAGGGTGGCCGCGGCCTCGCGCTGCTCGTGCCAGGCCAGCACCTGCCCGAGGTCGAGATCGGTCAACGCGTCGCCCGATACGACCACGAAACGCCCGTCGAGAAGATCCCGCGCGCCGAGCACCGATCCGGCAGTCCCCAGCGGCACGTCCTCGGTCGCGTAGGACAGAGAGACGCCCATGTCGGAGCCGTCGTCGAAGTAGTTGCGAATCACCGACGAGAGAAACTGAACGGTCGCAACCACGTCGGTGATTCCGTTGCGCCGCAGGAGCTCGAGGATGTGCTCCATCAGGGGCCGGTTGGCCACGGGAAGCATGGGCTTGGGCAGATTGCTCGTCAGCGGTCGCAGGCGCGAGCCCTCGCCCCCGGCCATGACCACCGCCTGCACGGGACTCACGCCTCGGCCTCGCTCGGGCCGAGTTCCCGCTCCGGAGGGCTCTTGATTCTCGAGTAGGCGGTGCGCGCGTACATGCCCGCGGCAAGATAGTAGAGAACGGTGCCGGCGACGATGAACACCAACCCGACCGTCGTGGAGAAAGTGGCCGAGACGAAGTCCGTCTCGGACAGGGCCAGCCACGTCAGGCCGATGAACAAGAAGGCGGTCGCCGTCTTGCCCGTGAAGTTGACCTCGATTCGACCGACACCGCGCCGCTCGAAGAGGGGCCAGACGCTCAGGAGCACCACGTCGCGCGCCACGATCGCCACGGCGAGCCACCACCGAAGGGCCCCCACCGCGACCAGCGCCAGCGTTAGGGCGATGATGAAGACCCTATCGGCGAGGGGATCGAGCAGCTTGCCTACCTCCGAAACCTGCCCCAGGCTGCGCGCAATGTAGCCGTCGAAGAAGTCGGTGAGCGCTCCGATCGCGTACAGCACTACGGCAGCCCCCTCGCGGCCGGTGACGAAGAGGTAGAGGAACACGGGCACGGTGGCGAGGCGAAGCGCCGAGAGCAGGTTCGGAACCGTGAGAACCCTTCTGGTCGCCACGGCCCCCTCGCATTCCTCGTCTGAACGGTGCACCTCTGCCGCCGGTCCTGTGCAGTCGGGACGGCCGGATTTGAACCGGCGACCCCTGGTCCCCCAGACCAGTGCGCTAACCAAGCTGCGCCACGTCCCGAAGGCGCAATCATACCCGGGGGGTCCGCAGCCGGCCGCTTGGTCGGATTACTTATCGATAAATAGATATGGCTATTGAAAGCCAAATAGACTTGGCGATGAGTCGTCGAGTCAACGAGTGGTCGAATCGATGAAGCGACGAATCGATCCCTCAGCGGCCGCGACCCGCATCCGGCCTCCGCTACTTCCGGCCGGGCCCTCGGTCGCCTCTGCAAGCATAACTAACCTTTACGCTCACGTCTAGACTTGACCCGAACCTCGATGCGAACCGGACTCCCCGCAAAGGGCTCGGCATCCCTCAAGCGGCGCTCGAGGTAGCGCCTGTAGCCGGTCTCCAACCTGCCGTTCGTAAACACCACGATCGTCGGCGGAGAGGACTCCGCCTGGACCGCGTAAAGGACGCGGCTCACTCGCCCCCCCACGCGCGGGTGCGGGCGCTGCTCCTGGGCCTCTCGCACGAGGCGGTTCACCACCGCCGTGGGCAGTCGACGCCGGTGCGAATCGATCGCCTCGGCCAGTTTCGGTGCCAGCTTGTCGATGCCTCGACCGGTTAGTGCATTGGTTCTGACGAAGGTCGCCCACGGCAAGAAGCGGAGCTTCTGAGCCACGGTGTCCTCCACACGCTTCCGATCGGTCTCCTCTCGTGGCATCAGGTCCCATTTGTTGAGCGCGATCACGCTCGCCCGACCGTGCTCGACGATCTCCCGGGCCAGATGCTGGTCGTGCGTCGTGATGCCTTCGCCCACGTCGATCACCAGAAGGGCGACGTCCACGCGGGTGAGCGTGCGGCGCGAGCGCAGCAAGCTGAAGTATTCGATGGGGTCTTTGATCTGAACCTGCCGGCGCATGCCCGCGGTGTCTACGATGCGCAATGCTCGTCCGTCGGGCGTGGAGATACGCGCGTCCACCGGATCGCGCGTGGTGCCGGGAATCGGGTCAACGATCGCCCGCTCCTGTCCGGTCAGGGCATTGAGGATCGAGGACTTGCCGACGTTCGGCCGGCCGACGATGGCCACGGCCCCCCAATTGCGGTCGCGCTCGCGTTCGACCTCCGGTAGAGCCGCGACGAGGGCCTCGAGGAAGTCCCCCGATCCCCGGCCGTGCAGCGCGGAGAGTGGCTGGGGCCGACCCAGCCCCAGACGATAGAAGGCCGCGGCCAACGGCTCGTCCGCGGGGTCGTCGATCTTGTTCGCCGCCACGACCACCGGCTTGTTCGATTTGCGCAGCAGGTCGGCTACGATCAGATCGTCTTCATTCGGCCCGACCGAAGCGTCCACCACCAGGACGATTGCGTCGGCGGCCTCGATCGCCACCTGGGCTTGCTCCGCCACACGCGCATCCAACCCGTCGGCACCCGGCTGGAGCCCTCCGGTGTCCACGACCTCGAACTCGCGCCCGTTCCACTCGGCCGCAAAGTGCTTGCGGTCGCGGGTCACCCCGGGCATCTCCTCTACGATCGCCTCGCGGCGTCCGAGGATGCGGTTGACGAGCGACGATTTGCCGACGTTCGGCCGGCCGACGATCGCAACCACCGGCAGTCCGGCGCGGGAGTCAGCGATCATCGAGCGCACTCCTAGCAACGCGAGTGATTTCGTCGACCACCGTCTCGATGTCTTTTTCGTCGGAGTCGACGACGACGGCATCGAGGGCTTGGACGAAGGGCGAGGCCTCACGCTCGGCATCCGCGCGGTCGCGCGCTTCGATGGCCCGCGACAATTCCTCGAGTGACCTCTCGTCTGGGGGCAGGCCGAGTTGACGAGCACGTCGCCGGGCCCGCTCCTCCCTCGACGCGGTGAGAAAGATCTTTACCTCGGCGTCGGGCACCACGGCCGAGCCGATATCTCTCCCCTCCATCACCACGTCGCCGGCCTCGGCCCGAGCGCGCTGCAATCTCGCCAGGGCGCGCCGGACGCCGGGCGCCGCGGCCACCTCTGAGACCGCCCTCGTTACGGCCTCACCGCGAACGGCTTCGGAGACGTCCCGGCCGTTCAGCACCACGGCCTCCCCATCGAGTTCGATGTCCACGGATTCGGCGAGGGCCGTCAATGCCTCCTCGTCGGAGGGGTCGACGCCCACCTCGAGGGCCGCGAGGGCCAGGGCCCGGTACATGGCGCCGGTGTCCAGGTACTCGAACCCAAGGCGGCGGGCGACGGCGCGAGCCACCGTGCTCTTGCCTGCTCCCGCGGGGCCGTCTATGGCGACCACGCTCAACTTCGGCGCCTCGGGACCTTCATGCGTGGCGACCCTGGGCGCGACCCAGCAGGTCGAGGAACTCGGGAAACGAGGTGCTCACGCTGCTCCAACCCGTGACCGCGACCGGCTGCTCGGCCCGCAGGCCGGCGACCGCGAAGGACATCGCGGCGCGGTGGTCACCGTGAGAGTCGACTTCCCCTCCCCTTAGCTCCGAGCCTCCCCGGATGATCATCCCGTCCGGCAGCGACCGGCAATCCGCTCCGAGCTCCTGCAGTCCGGCCCTCATGACCTCGATCCGATCCGATTCCTTGACGCGCAGCTCCTGTGCGTCGCGAATGACGGTCTCTCCCTCGGCACAGGCCGCGAGCACCGCGAGGATCGGCAGCTCGTCGATGAGGGCGGGGATCTCTGCTCCCCCGATTGTCGTCCCGGTGAGCTCCGAGCCTTTGACCCTCACTCGCCCAAAGCGTTCGCCCCCGCGCTCTCCCTCGACTTCGACGTCGACCCGGGCTCCCATCCTGGCCATCACCCGCAGGGCTTGGGTGCGCGTGGGATTCAGACCCACGTCCGTGATGGTGAGATCGGAGGCCGGGACGATCGCCGCGGCCGCCAGCAGAAACGCGGCCGATGAGATGTCGCCGGGGATCTCCCAGGTCATCGGCCTCACCGCCGGGCCCGGTTCGAGCTCGATCCTGGGCCCCTGAACCCTGAGCCGTGCCCCCGCGGCCGCGAGCATCCGTTCGGTGTGGTCCCTGCTGGAGCCCGGTTCCTTCAGGGTCGTGGGACCGGCTGCCGCGAGTCCCGCGAGCAGCAGCGCCGTCTTTACCTGCGCGCTCGCCACCGGAAGCTCGAGGTCGACCCCCGTCAGGTCCCCGCCGCGCACCGACAGCGGAGCCCGGTCCGCGAACTGCCGCCCGTCGATGACCGCGCCCATCTGTCGCAGAGGTGCGACCACCCTGAGCATGGGGCGTCGCCGCAGGCTCTCGTCTCCGGTCACGATCGAGTACCCCTCTACTCCGGCGCATAGGCCGAGAACGGTGCGCAGAGTGGTGCCGGAGTTCCCCGCGTCGATAATGGCGGCGGGTTCCCCGAGCCCCCCGATTCCTTGACCTTCAACCTCAACTTGATAGTTTGATTGGTCGAGGCCCACCCCCGCACCGAGGAGTGCCAGCGCGGAGGCCGTCGCGCGACAGTCCTCGCCGAGGTTGGCGTTGGTTATGAGAGAGCGACCCTCCGCCAGGCTCGCGATCAAAAGCGCTCTGTGGGTCATGGACTTGTCCCCGGGCACCGCCAGGGTGCCTCGCAGCGGGGCGGAGGCCGGGGAGGATCGCCACAGTCGCCTTATCGACATGGGTGTTTATCTACTCGTCGACTCATAGTCTTCTCTAGATATCTACTTCGGTTCTCTCGACCCGGTAGCCCAGGCGCATCAGCGCTCCGACCAGGGCTTCTGCCCGCTCGGGCCCGGAGACGATCAGTTCGAGCCGGCCCTGGCCCCCCTCGGTCGAATGCACGATGCGGAGGTCCTCGAGGTTCGCTCCCAACTCACCCGCGGCCGTGGTCACCTCTGCAAGCACGCCGGGACGATCGGGCACCATCAGGCTAAGGCCTACCGGCTCGCCGCCGAAGTCGGGCTTCGCGAAGACCCCGAGCCGGGCCCTGCGGGAGCGATCGAGCCAGGAGCGCAACTCCTCCCAGCGCGCGCTCGAGATCATGGAGGTCACCGCCTCCAGGCGGCTGCCGAGCCCCGCAAGACTCTCCAGTACGGCTTGACGGTTGGAGCGGATGATCGCGACCCAGAGGTCGGGATTGCTTGCCGCGATGCGCGTCACGTCGCGAAAGCCTCCCCCCGCAAGCCCCAGCAGGGCGTCGCGCTCTCCCGCCGCCAGCGCCACGTCGACCAGGGCGCTCGCCGTGAGCTGAGGAAGATGACTCAGGCGCGCCACCAGCGCGTCGTGCGCGCGGGGATCCAGCGCAACGGGCCGAGCCCCCATAGCCGTCACGAGACCCGATACCGAGGCGTAGGCCTGCGAGGCCGTGGTGGGGGTGGGGGTCAGGATCCACCAGGCATCGTCGAACAACTGCTCGTGCGCGGCGTCTATGCCGTGGCGCTCCGAACCGGACATGGGGTGTCCCCCGACGAAGCCGGCTCCGAAACACCGCTCCCCGGCCACCACGACCTCCGCCTTGGCGCTGCCCACATCGGTGACGATCGTCCCGGAATCGACATAGGAGGAGATGCGCTCGAGCACTCCCGGTATCAGGTCGACCGGCGTCGCCACGACGATCAGATCGGCGCCCGATGCGACGTCCTCCGGCGACGCGGCCGAGGTCTCGATGGCGCCCCGTTCGAGGGCTCCCGCCACCGCGCCCGGATCCACGTCGAACCCCACGACGCGGCCCACGCC
>JBOGWW010000290.1:0-13124 GCA_050693655.1 Actinomycetota bacterium
GCCTTGCCGGGCCCGTATCTTGACGCACGTCCCAAGCAGTCAAGCGGCAAGCAGCACCATCCGGGGCCTCCTCGGAGGAAACGGAACGGGACCGACCCGGTGCCCTCGGGCGCAGGGAAGCGGTGCAGACGATACTCGTATCGGTTGCAGCGTGAGGTCTCGAACGAATGGCCGGGACCCGCAGGACCGACTCGGTTCGCCGAGACGGAAACCGGGGTCGAGGAGCTCGGGCGAGGGTCCGCCTTCGGGTGGGAAGCTCGCCAAGAGACCTGGTCAGGCGGAATGGTGCGTGGCACCGAGTGGTTGCTTGGGACACTTAGGTTCGGCAAGGCCCGAGAAGTCCTGAGGACAACGTCCCAATAACCGATCTTCGGATCGGCTACCGGGCGGCCCCAACGGTTTCTCGGGTCTTTCCTTTTTGGCTCCTCAGAATCGCCGGCCTGCCGGGCGGGTGGGCTGGGAATGAGGCTTCCCCTAGGCAATCGTCTCCTTTATGGTTGCGCGCAATACGGGTAAACGTCCCTGGTCGCCCCGCTGCAAGGAGATGGAGAACCGCCGGTGATCGCTGACGAGCAGGACCTCGAAAGGATCGAGGACGAAGAGACCGAAGAGGACCTCGTCGACGAGGCTCTAGTCGACGAACTAGACGAAGACGTCGTCGACGAAATCGACATCCTCGACGAAGACGACGACCTCGAGGAGACCTCCGAGGAAGCGGAGACCTCCGAGGAAGAAGAGGCCGAAGAAGACGACGAGGATGCCGACGACGTCGCGGAGGACTCGAACTCCACGAGCCTCGACGAGCTCCTCGCCCAAAGAACCGCGGCGCGGCAGGGAACCGACGACTCCGACGACGACGACGCGTTCATTGCTTTGAGCTCGGAGGCTGCTCGCAAAGAGTCGCGCACGAGATCCAAGATCGCACCCCTGCGCAATCGCGAAGAGTTCGTGTGCAAGAGCTGCTTCTTGTTGAAGCCGAAGGTCCAGCTCGCCGACTCCGAGCGCATGCTGTGCCGCGACTGCGTCTGACCGCGGCGCGCCCCTACGCAATCGTTGCTCTCTCGGGAGCCGCGCTGACCGTCGCCTTTCCCGAACCGGGACTGGGGCCCATCGCCTGGGTCGCCATCGCTCCGCTGCTCGCGCTCGCAGCCGAGGGGCGGGGGGGTAGGGGAGCGCTTGTCGCATTCGTTTTCGGACTGGCTTTCTTCGGCTCTCTCCTCTACTGGATCAGCATCGTCGGATTCCTCGGTTGGATGGTTCTCGTCTTGCTGCAAGCTGCCTTCCTGGGATTCTTCGGAGCACTGTGGGCGTGGCTCTCTCGCTTCGGTTCGTCTGCGGCTCGCATAGCCTGTGCCGCCGCCGCGTGGGTCGCCGTCGAATTCGTCCGCGGGCTGGTCCCCGTGGGGGGCTTCAGCTGGGGCCAGCTCGCACAGAGTCAGACGGAGGTTCCGTGGTTGCTGCCCCTGGCGGCGCTGGGAGGAGGCTGGCTCGTCGCCGGAGTCGTGGTTGCGTTGAATGCGGCCGTCGCCGAACTCGTTTCGGTCGCCGCCGCTCACCGGCGAATCGCGCTGATTCCCGCTTTGCTCCTGATGGTGTTGCTCGCCGCTCCTCTGGCGATGCCGAGTAACGAAACGGCAGGGGAGCGGCTGCGCGTTGCGATAGTGCAGGGCAACGTCCCGCAGGACTTCGCCGGTACCTACGCCGAGAAGGAGCTCACGATTCTCGAGAGCCATCGGCACCTCACCGAGGAGTTGAACCTGGTCGAGCCCGATCTCGTCATCTGGCCGGAAAGCTCCGTCGGCTTGGACCTCACCTCGAACCCCGATGCGGCCGCCGTGGTGCGCGCGGCGGCGCAAGCAGTCGACGCGCCGATGATCGTGGGCGGCAACATCGACGTCGGCGAGGATCGCTACAAGGTCGTCGCCTTTCATATAGACGCCACGGGGGAGATCGCCGACGTCTATGAAAAGACCCATCTCGTGCCCTTCGGCGAGTACGTCCCGGCTCGCAACGTCTTCGGTTGGATTCCCGCCCTGGAACAGGTGCCGCGCGACGCCATAGCCGCCGACGAGCCCGTCGTGTTCGATGTCGCCGGAGGCCGGGTGGCGCCGGTGATCTCGTTCGAAGGGGACTTCGGCTCGCTGGTGCGCAAGCCCGTGGCCGAGGGAGGCAGGCTCCTCGTGGTCGCGACGAACACGTCGACCTGGGAGGAGTCCTGGGCCTCGGCGCAACACGTGGCCTTCAGTCAGGTGCGAGCGGTCGAGAACGGCGTCTGGGTCGCGCACGCGGCGCTCAGCGGAATCTCGGCCCTCGTCGGTCCCAACGGTGAGGTGGTCGACTCCACGCCGCTATGGACCGCCACCACGCTCGTCGACCAGGTTCGCTTCGCAACCGAGATCACGCTCTACGCCCGCTACGGAGATTGGTTTCCCCGGCTGTGCATCCTGGGGCTTGCGTTGGCGCTGGTCTTGCTGTGGCGCGGCCGGAGTGCGAGACGGATTCTTCCCCCGGGACCGAGGGAGGCGCAGCCTCGGACGCTCGGGAGTCGCCCGGCGGCCCGCCTCCCAAAGAGCCGGTAATCGTCATTATGTCTACTAGCGCGCTTGAGGGGCCCTCCCCTGGGGACACGAATCCCAAGAACCCCGCATCGAAGGGGAAGAAAGTTGGTGGGGCTGGGTCTGCCCCGATCCCCGGCCTCTTGTGCCCGGGCAAGGACGGATCGGGTAACGCCGTCCAGCCTTTGGTTCAGCGAAGAACGTTTGCCAGCAGACGGCTCTCCTCGAACCGCTCCCCGGACAACGACGCGGAACCGAACCAAATGCCGGCGGACGATGATCTGAAGGGGGATTCCTAAGGCAACCGCCACCCCCCTATCCCCTTCGATGCCCGGTTTTCCAGCGGTGCATACCTTGCGCCTTAGAAGCCGGTTTTGGCTTGGCCTCGGGACATTCCGTGTCGTCGCGACATCACTCGGAGGCCCCCAGGGCCTCCAAGAAGCCCCTCAGGGTGGTGATGTAGTCCGCCGTCAGGTACACGTCGTTGTGCCCGGCCCCCTCCACGAGGCTGAACTTCTTGGGCTCGTTCGCAGCGTCGTAGACCCTCCGGCCCATGTCGATGGGGACTATGTCGTCGTTCTCGCCATGAAGCATCAACAGCGGTGCATCGATGCGGGCGATCCTCGTCTCCGAGTCGAAGCCGGTCTTGAGGAACGGCCAGACCGGGAGGTAGCCGTAATGGTGCCGAGCCATCTCCGGAATCGATGTGAACGCCGCTTCGAGCACCACCCCACGGACGGGATGCGCGCTCGCGAGCTCCACGGCCACTGCTGCGCCCAGCGATTGGCCGAAGAGCACGATCTCTTCCGGCCGCACGCCGGCGCGCGCCTCGGTCGCCTCGAGCGCCGTCCTGGCATCGGCGTAGAGGCCCTCCTCCGAGGGCTTGCCCTCCGAGGACCCGTAGCCCCGGTAGTCGAAGACGAAGACGCCGATGTCCAGCTCGTGGTGCAACAACTCCAGTAGTCCGACGCGGTCGCTGAGGTTGCCCGCGTTCCCGTGAAACCACAGCAGCGTGGCGCTTCTCTCGCCTCCGGGAACCCACCATCCATGCAGGCTCAAACCGTCTTCCGTATCGAAGGTGACGTCTTCGAACTCGAGTCCCGCGTCCGCCGGAGTGGCGGTGATCTCACCGGCCGGAAAGTAGATGAAGCGGTCCTCCAGAATCACGAGGCCAGCGTAAGAGACGCCCAGCACAACGACGAGAGAGAGCAGGCGCGCGGCCCACTTCCTCCTCGATGCCACTCATCCCTCCGGGCCGGCCCGGGAGTACTCGGCCGGAGCGAACAGCACGAGGGCGGCGAAGTCCTCGGCCACGTCGACGAAGCGGTGGTTTTCGCGCGCGGCCACGCAGACCACCGAGCCGGGCCCCACCGCGGCGTTCCGGTCATCGCTTTCGAGCGTCGCCCTCCCCTGGGTGATCACGTAGATCTCGGCTTCGGTGTGCGGGGCCTGACCATCGGTGCCGCCCGCGCGAATCGAGTAGGTGCCGACGCTGAGATCCTCGGTCCGGAGGTTCTCGCCCCAATGGACCTCGTCTGGAGCCGGATCCGTGTAGCGGCCCGCACCCTCGAGGACTCTCACCACGCCCCGCTTCCGTCGCTGCGCTTCTCGACCACGAGCTCCCCCACGCGCAGGCGCCCGACGTCGAGCTCCTCGATGCCCACGCTCGTCGCGGCAAGGGCTGTTCCCACCCGGGCGAGCCCGAGCTGAGCCTCCGCCGGCGCACTCGTGCGATCTCCCATGCATTCCTCCCTCTCTTGGTGTAACCTCCCAACAACTTTTGCTGGTTACAGTCATTTCGAACCTCGGAGGTCGATCATGACAGTGAAACCGGGTGCGGTCATCCTCGGAGGGGTCGCCGCATGATCGCTCGCATCTGGCGCGGCGCGGTGCGGCCCACCGACGGCGACGACTACGCCGAATACATGCGGCGCACGGGCCTCGCCGAGTACCGAAGCACTCCCGGAAACCTGAGCGCGCTGATGCTGCGGCGCGACCTGAAGGACCGCACCGAGTTCGTGATGGTCACGACCTGGGAGTCGATGGATGCCGTCAAAGCCTTCGCGGGCGACGATCCCGAGCGCGCGGTCTACTACCCGGAAGACGAGCGCTTCCTCATCGAGCGCGACCCGACGGTCGCCCATTACGAGATCGCCGGCTGAACACCTCGTCTAACCCGAGCGCTTCAGTTTGCCGTGGCGCTTCGCGTAGGTCTCGCCGCGCCTGAAGATCGCCAGTCCGAGCGGCACCGAGATGACACCGATAACGGTCAGCGCCCAGAGCTCGCTCCACAGCTCCCCCACTCCCGCGCCCTCGAGGATCGCTTCTCGTATGCCCTCGAGCGCGTAGGTGGCCGGAGATATGACGGCTATCGCCTGCATGAAGTCCGGCAGGATCTCCACGCTGTAGTAGACGCCCGAGACCACGAGCAACATCCCCTGGGCGATGAAGCCCAACTGGGTGCCCTTCTCGGGCGAGATCAGCGGCAGCACCGCCGTCATCATGCCGATCCCGATGAACGAAACGGACGCCACGGCGAGCACGACGAGCGCGCTCACGTAGTTGGCACGGGGCATCTCGAGGTCGAAGAACAGCGCGATCGCCCCGAACAGCAGACCCGCGCGCAGCACCCCGTAGGCAACCGCGAAGACGCCCATGCCCCCGAGGTGAACGATGCGCGAAAGCGGCGCCATGAAGGTGTATTCGATGGTCCCCTCCCAGCGCTCCCAGGCGACCGTCTCGGTCAGGATCTCGAAGATGATTCCGAGATAAGCCCAGATCACCGCACCGATCAGCAGGATGGTCGTTTGCCGGTTGACGTCCAGGGTGCCACCCGACGCCTCAACGCCCTCAGCGATGAACACGATCGTCAGCGTGTTGGCGACCGTCCACAAGAAGAAGGCGACTTCCCACCAGACGTAGCGCTTGATCAGGTAGACGTTTCGCTCCACGATCCCGCCGAGCCCTATGAGTTCGGCCCGCAGCAGACCGGAGTTGCTTCTCATTCGGCTTCCTCCTCGGCTTCTTCCTCGAAGCTGCGCCCCGTCGCCGCGAAGAAGGCTTCCTCCAGGGTCGCCGCGCCGTAACGCGCCTCGAGTTGGTCGGCGGGCTCGAGTGCGAGCAGGCGTCCGCCGTCGAGGATGCCGACGCGCTCGGCCAGGGTTTCCGCCTCGTTCAGGTCGTGCGTGCACAACAGGATCGTGGCGTCATGATCGGACCGCATGGCCCGGATGAAGTTCTGCACCTCGAGCTTCGAGCGCGGGTCGAGACCCGTCGTGGGCTCATCCAGCAGCAGGAGCACCGGCGAGGTGAGCAGAGCCCGGGCCAGTGCGACCTTCTGCTGCATCCCGCGCGACAACTCCTCCATCGACTCGTTCCGCCGTTCGGCGGGAAAACCGACCCCCTGCAGGATCTCGGGGATCTGCGTGCGCGTCTCCTTCGCGGTCATCCCGTAGAAACGGGCGGCGTAGCCGAGGTTCTCCGCGGCCGACATCTTCTTGAAGAACGATGCCTCGACCGAGACCCGGTTTACCAGGCGGCGCACCGCCCGCGGGTTCGACTCGACGTCGTGGCCGAAGACCGTCGCCGACCCACCATCGGGCAGCAACAGGGTCGAAAGCAGCCGCACGAGCGTCGACTTGCCGGACCCGTTCTGTCCCAGGATGGCCACGCACTCTCCTCGAGCGATCTCGAAGCTCACGCGCTCGAGCGCGGCCACACGACGACGGCGCCGCTGCAGGCCGTTGCGCTGCCGGCGAACGAACTCCTTGCGGAGCCCGGTAACGCTCACCGCGGGGATCGAGCGCGCGCGCTCGTCCGGCTCGGGGAGGCGCTCAAAAGTGATCATGTGAGACATTGCGGATGCTCCTTGGCGAAGGATCGCTCGTCGAAACAAGCGGGAAAAGGGTACGGAGACGAAGCGCCCAGGAGGGGCGCGCTCGGAGGCGGCGGGTCAGCCGAGGAACAACATCGCTTTTAAGCTATCTCCGAAACTCCCCGCGCACAAGACCGAAGTCTTCAGAGGAAGCGTTCCAGACACCGCAGTTGAGAAATCCGGAGTGTGAGGCCAAGAGGGACGTACGTTCAGCCTGACCTGCTAGGGAAAGGAGAACGCACGTGCCCGAGGTCAGTGTAAGTGTCGAGCTGCCGGTCGAGGTGGATCAGGAAACCGATCCCCTGGCGTTGGAGCAGGCGATCTGTTCCGAGAGACGACGGGCCGCGCGGGATCTCTACGCCGGGCGCTCGAGGTTCTGGACGAGGCAGCCGTGGAGCAGAGCGGCGGCGCTCGCCAGCGGCTCGAGGTTCGCTGGGTGGCGACGCTGTTCGGGCGCCGGCGGATATGGCGCCACCGGGTGTGCAGCGCCAACGGGAGTTGGCATCCCTTAGACCGCGTCCTGGGGCTCACCCAAGCGGAAGCCTCGCCCGGGCTCAGGGAGGCGGTGTGCGATCTCCCGCTCCGGCTCCCGTTCCGCCAGACGGCGGAGGCCACGGCGCGCCTCACCGGTGAGCACATGTCTGGATGACGCCGGCCTGCCAAATTGGTGGTCGCAGTGTCCGGGCCTAGGCGAATGCGGCGAGGGCGAGGCCTGGCTGGTCGCGGGCATGCCCGGGCACTATTTGATCGAGCTGGTGCGCTGCTAGCGCAGCCGGCCGGTAGAACGCCCAATGCCCAAGACGAAGAGGTCGGGCTCACGAATCGGTGCCTCGTGCGACCGACTCCTTGCAACCTCAGACGAGCCCAAAAGGTCCCGCGCGTCCGGCGGCTGCCCCATTTTAGTGCTCACGCGTAATCCGAGATCGGGCCTTGGGCTGGGCATGAAGGCCTATTTCTCCGCATAGCTCCGTACGGCTACGTCATTCGCTGTAGGGAATCTATTGCGTACTGCAATGTCACAACGCTCCGCGCCATGGCTTGCTGATCAAGTCATTCGGGAGCACTCCCTGAGGGGAGGCTGGAGGAGGTCGCCATGTTTTGGGCTGTTTACGGCTGGGCCAGGTCGCGCACGACGGAAACACTCGATCAAAGTGGGGTAACGGCGGCGGAGTACGCGCTCCTTATCGCCCTGATCGCCATCATCATCGTTGCGGGCGCAGGGACTCTTGCTACTGCGATCAACTCCCTGTTCACGGAAATCTCCGGTCACCTATAGGCCAAGTGCTGATCCCAAGAGAGAAGGTCTGTGGTGGCGAGGCTCGGTTGGGGCGTCGTGACGCGAGAGCGATCACGCCCCACGAACCTCCGCGGTGAACGCGGCGCGGCGGCGGTCGAGTTCGCTCTGGTCGTCGGTCTCCTTCTGACACTTCTAATCGGGATCGTGCAATTCGGGCGCGCCTACAGCCAGGTCGTTGTGCTCACGGGTGCCGCCCGCGAGGGGGCCAGGTTGGCCGCGGTCCGAGAAAGCACGAGCGTGGTCCAGACTCGCGTCCGGCAGGCCGCCCAGCCCTACGCCGTCAACGGATCCATCGGCATCAGCGCTCAGTGCAGCGAGACGAACCAAGGTGAGCCTGTGACTGTTGGCTGGACGCAGACCATCGTGATCGACCTCATGCTGCTTCCTCCCATGACAGAACAGAAACGAATCGAGGCGGTCTTCCGATGCGAGTGATGACGGGCATCTCGGACGAGCGCGGGGCCGTGCTGGCCATCGTCGCGCTGCTGCTGATCGCGATCCTCGGGATGGTGGCTCTGGTCGTGGACGCAGGAGCCGTCCTGGTCAAACGACGCAAGGTTGTCGCCGCCGCCGACTCGGCTTCTCTTGCCGCCGCACAGTCGTGCGCGCGAGAACAGGGAGACGTCACGTCGCAAGCAGATACCTATGCATCGCGGAACCTCGACGGAGCATCTCTGGTCAACTTCCAACCGGTGGGGTGCGATTCCTCTGCGGCCTCCGGGTCGGTCGCCGTCACCTACGGGGCAGCTCAGGATCTCTATTTTGCGCCCCTGCTTGGGCTCGATGAGACCATCGCTGTGGAGGCGTCGGCCACCGCGATCTGGGGACCGGCGCGCAAGTCCGAGCCGGTTCCCATCGCCCTGAATCTCAACGATCCCCGGTCGTGTTCGGGGACCGCCTGTAACCTCTGGCTGGATCCCTCGGTTGCGAACGGCTTCACGAGCGGCGAAGCCGGCTTTCTGAACCTGAGTCGTTGGGAAGGAGGTGGGAGTTGCAGCCAGAACGTTTCGAGCTCCCGGCTCCAGAGTTGGATTACCGGGTCTAACCCTGAGGAGGTACTGCTCCCGAATCCGCCTCCGGCCACGCCCTGTGCTGCGATGGAGGTCGATTCCTCCAGACTGGTTGGCGCGCTCTCGGGCCAGGCCGGCAGGGACAAGGTGTTTGCGGTAGCCAACGGCTTTATTCGCCAGGGCAGCCGCGGTGGCCGTTTCAGGGTGTCCGGATTCGCTCCGCTACGCATCGAGGGGGCGGTCCTGGGCGTCGAGGCCGTCACCGACGTTCCATGTGATGACCAGCCTCCCAGTCATTCCTTCCCGAGACGGGGCGCAACTCTCGACATCAGTGGTGCGGTTTTGGCTTGCATGGTGGCGAACAGCGCGGACAGCGTGTCGATCGAGCTGGACCGAGGCGACTCCTGCTGTTCCCAACCTCGCGATTACATCTTCGATCCGACAACCAACGTAATCACCTGGAACACCCAGCGAGATGGTGACAACGTCCGGATACGGATCTCTTGGACGCGCGATGCGTTCACCGGAGATTGCGGAATCCAGGACGTCAACGGTAACGAGATCTGCCTTGCCGTGTCGTGGCAGGGACCGAGCGTCGGTGGAACGGAACCATTAGAGGGCGGGGCCAACGACTTCGGCGTCCGCGCGGTGCGACTCGATCAATAGGAGAGACCAGAGGGGATGAAATCAAAAGGAACTGTTGTGGCACTTGCAATGGTATTGGCCGCGACTGCGACGCTGGCCGTTTACCTTTACATCCAAGGGATCCGTCAGGCGGCGAATTCCGGTGGCGATCGAGTCTCGGTGATCGTCGCAACCGAGGACGTGCCGGCCGGCGCTACGCTCAACGACCTCATCTCGGAGGGACTCTTCGCCAAGCGATCCGTGCCTGGGGACCTCGTCGTGCCGGGAGCGGTGACATCGCTTACGAGACTCGATGGGCGGGAGACGAGTGCCGGAATCCTGGCGGGCGAGCAGGTGACCACAGCCCGCCTGCGCGGTAGCTCGGGTCAATTGCCGGGCGGCGCCCTCGGAATACCCGAAGGTCACCAAGCTCTGACTATTCCCCTCGAACCTGCCCGGGTGGCGGGAGGGGCGGTGCAGTCCGGGGACCATGTGACCCTTTTTGGGACCTTCAGCGGATCGGGTCAGTCGCAGTCGGCGGCCACAGTGACGATCGTTCCCGATGCAAAGGTGCTGGATGTGGAGAAACCGAGCGCGGATGGTTCGATCGGTGGCAACCAGAACAACCAACTGCTGCTCACGCTCGCCCTCGAGCCTCGAGATGGGCAGAAGGTGGTCTTCGCGCTCGAGGAGGGCTCCATCTGGCTCTCGCTGCTCGCCCCCGAGCAAGTGGGATCCCCGCAACCTCCGGTTTCCTTCGGTGAGGTAGTCGAATGAGCCGCCCGCCGGTAGTCGCAGTCGGACCTCCGCAAGCGTTCAAGGTACAGATCGCGCATGCTCTGGACACCGACCCGGAGGACATACGTTGGGTCCCGACGGTCACCGCCGCCGAGGAAATGCTCGGCGAGAGAAACGGTAGCCGAACGCCCGGCCTGCTCGTTCTGTCTCCAGAGGTCAAAGATGTCGACGCGCTCGGCATGGCCGAGGTCTGTGCTCGCACGTCGCCGGCGACCGTCGTGATACTCCTTCGCGACCAGCAACTGAACGGACTCCTTCCGGCCGCCATGAGAGCCGGCATTCGCGATGTGGTGGATCTATCGCGCGGCACAGAGGAGCTCCGAGAGGCGGTCGTGCGAGGTCTTGCATGGTCCACGAGTCTGCGAAACGTGAGGCCCGGCGCCGATGGGTCGGCACCAGGTGATCGCGGAGTGCTGATCTCGGTCTTCTCGTCCAAGGGTGGAACCGGCAAGACATTTCTGGCCTGCAACCTGGCCGCTGCGATTTCCAGGAGAACCGAGAAGGAAACGGCGCTCGTCGACCTGGATCTCGATATGGGAGATTGCTTCTCGTACTGGGGGCAAGAGGCATCGCACACGGTGCAGGACCTCATAACCCTGCGCGACGACATGAATCCCGCTTCTGTGAAGGCGATGGGCACAGAGTTGGCCGATCATCTGTGGTGCTACGGAACACTTCCGGATCCTGCCGCCGAATCGGTTGCGGGGGGCGTTATCGGAAGAACACTGAGAACCATCAGAAACTCGTTCGCGTACACGATCGTAGATGCCTCGGCCGACTACTCGGACCAAGCCCTAGCAGCGTTCGACTCCTCGGACCTCATCTGTTTGATAAGCGGCCTGGACGTCGTTGGCATCAAGCATCTGTCGAAGGCGCTCGAAACCCTGATGTCCATCGGACTATCGCGCGAACGCTTTCGAATTGTGATCAACCGTGCCGACAGCAAGGTGGGGCTGTCGACCGCGGATGTCGAGCGGGTGATGAGGGTCAGCGTCGACGCGCTCATTCCGTCAAGCAGACAGGTGCCGGCGTCGCTCAACAAGGGCAGACCGGTCTACCTTGACGCGCCGCGCTCGGATGTGTCAAAGAGTATCGATGCCCTCGCGGCGTCGATCCTGGGCGTCACCCAGCCCGCCGAGGAACCGCTGCCGAGAGCCCCGAAACGCCGGCTCTTTGCGGGAAGCTAGGAGGAAGGGTCCCCGATGTCCTTAGCCGAGAGACTCTCCAAAGCGCAGCTTCCCGACCGTCTCGCCGAGATCAGAACTCGACTTCAATCGCGCCTCGTCGAGGTGCTGGGCCCCCGGTTGTACGACTCGGCCGTGTCGGAAAGCGAGTTGGCGGACCTGGTCCAGCAGCGACTCGGTGAACTGCTCGATGCCGAAGAGGTTCCGCTTTCCAGTCGCGAGAAGGCGATCATCGTCAAGCAGATCACCGACATCGTGCTCGGGTTGGGCCCGCTCGAGGAGTACATGGCCGATCCGCAGGTCACAGAGGTCATGGTGAACGGCTACGACTCCATCTATGTCGAGCGCTCCGGCAAGCTGTACTGGACGGGTGCAAAATTCCACAACAGCGACCAGCTCTACCGCACGATCGACAAGATAGTAGCGAAGATGGGAAGGCGCATCGACGAGGCTTCCCCCTACGTAGATGCTCGTCTCCCCGATGGCTCGCGCGTGAACGCGATCATCCCGCCACTGGCCCTTGACGGACCGGCGCTCACGATTCGCAAATTCGCCCGGGATCCCTTCGAAGCCCAGGACCTCGTCGCCCGAGGCACGCTGACGTCGAGCGTGGTGGAGTTCCTGGAAGGCTGCGTCAGGGGCCGGGTCAATATTCTCGTGACCGGAGGCACCGGTTCGGGTAAGACCACGACGCTCAATGTGCTGTCGTCGTTCCTTCCTCATGACGAGCGCATCCTGACGATCGAGGACGCGGCCGAGCTGCGTCTCCAGCAGCCTCACGTGGTTCGACTCGAGTACCGGCCGCCCAATATCGAGGGCAAAGGCGAGATCTCCGTGCGGGATCTCGTGCGCAACGCTTTGAGGATGCGCCCCGATCGGATCATCGTCGGTGAGGCCAGAGGGTCCGAGGCCCTCGACATGCTTCAGGCAATGAACACGGGCCACGACGGATCCATCTCGACCGTACACGCCAACACCCCTCGCGATGTGGTGTCGCGGCTCGAGACGATGACTCTCATGGCCGGGATGGACCTAACGGTAAGAGCGGTCAGAGAGCAGATCGCGTCGGCGATCGACCTGATCATCCACCAGGCACGGATGAAGGACGGCACGAGGCGCATCACTCACATCACAGAGGTGGTCGGGATGGAGGGTGACGTCGTGACGCTCCAGGACATCTACCTGTTCGACTACAGCTTGGGAACGGACTCCTACGGTCGCTACCTGGGGCAGCTCAAGCCGACCGGGTTGCGCCCCCGCTTTCTCGACAAGCTCGAGGAACACGGCATCGTCGTTCCCGCCTCCGTGTTCATGCCCGACTATGGCGGGCCGGTATGACCCGCTCTCGGACCCTACTGGGCTTGATCCTCGCTTGCCTCCTCTTGACGCCTCAGGGGGCGATCGCCGCTCCCGACCGCATAAACGTTCGTCGTGTGGACGTCGCCAACTTTCCGGAAATGGAGATCCTGATGTCGATGGACAGTGCCGAGGCATTGTCCGCCGATGACGTCACGGTGCTCGAGAACGGCGGGGCGGTGAGCGAAGTCGAAGTCCATCCTCTCGACGAAGAAGTGACCACCGTCGACGTCGTCTTGGTGATGGACACGTCAGGCAGTATGGAGGGAGCCCCGATGGCGTCCGCCATCGACGCGGCTCGCACTTTCGTCGGCGAGTTGCCGCCAGATATCCGCGTCGGCCTCGTGACCTTCTCGGATGAGCCCCGGGTGCTCCAGAAAATCTCCCCGGACCGGACCAGGTTGCTGGACGAGATCGGTTCTCTCC
>JBOGWW010000291.1:0-11718 GCA_050693655.1 Actinomycetota bacterium
CGGCAGACCGACAGTCTGCGGAAGAGCGTCTGTTCCTCGGGCTCGAGCAACGTGTAGTCCCAATCGATCGCGTTGCGCAGCGTCTGCTGGCGCGCCGGGAGATCACGAGGGCCACCCGTCAGGAGTCCCAGGCGGCTGCTCAACCGGTCGAGCAGCACGGCCGGGGGCAGCAGCTTCACTCGCACCGCGGCAAGCTCGATCGCCAGGGGAAGTCCGTCGAGACGATGACATATCTCGGCGATGATGCGAGCGTTCGCGTTGGTGAGTGCGAAGTCGGCCTTGACGGCCTGGGCGCGTTCGACGAAGAGCTTCACGGCCGAGTGCCGGGACAGCTCCTCGATATCGGGTAGGTAGTCGAGCTCGGGTAGCTCCAGAGGCGGCACTTGGAACTCGTGCTCGCTCGAGATGCGCAACGATGCGCGCGTCGTCGCGAGGACCTTTAGATCGGGGCATTCGGTCAGCAGTTCGGACACCAGCGCGGCCGCGTCGATGACGCCCTCGAAGTTGTCGAGAACGAGGAGCATTTGCTTGTCTCGCAGGAAGTTTCTGAGTCCTTCGAACGGTGCTTCGGCCGCACTCTCCTGAAGCCCGACGCTCTGTGCAATACGGGAGACCACGAGCGACGAGTCGCCGAGCGACGCGAGTGCAACGAGGTGAACACCGTCCTCGAACTCGGCGAGGATCTGCCGCCCCACCTCGATGGCGAGACGCGTCTTTCCGCAGCCCCCCGGGCCGACGAGGGTCACCAACCGGATCGATGTGAGAAGCTCCTTGATCTCTTCGATCTCCTGCTCGCGCCCCACGAAGGTCGTGAGTTGCACCGGAAGGTTGTCGGCGCGCGCCTCGTCGGAGTGAAGCGGCAGGAAGTTGTCCGGCAGGTCCGGATGCACCAGCTGGAAGACGGTCTCCGGCCGCGCGAAATCCTTTAGCCCGTGAGCGCCCAGATCTTTGCCCGACGCCCCGGGGGGAAGGTCGTCCCGGACGAGCTCCATGGTGGCCGACGAGAGAAGCGTCTGGCCCCCGTTGGCGAGACCTCGCAGACGAGCACAGCGGCTGACCGTCTGACCGAAGTAGTTGTTGTCGGCGAGCTTCGGTTCCCCGGTATGAAGCGCCAGCCGGACCCGCAGCGCGACTCCCTCGGGCCAGGGTTCGTCGTGCAGCGCGAGCTGAATGTCCAGCGCCGCCGTTACCGCGTCGCTCGCGCGCGGGAAGGCAGCAAAGATGCTGTCGCCCTCGCCTTGATCGCGCGGCAGGCTCCCGCCGTGACGTTCGACGGCGTTTCCGATGATCGCGTGATGACGCGACACGGCCTGAAACATCGCCCGCGGGCGCTCGGTCCAGAGCTTGGTCGAGCCCTCGATATCCGTGAGCAGCAAGGTGACGGTGCCGGTGGGAAGCACCTGTGGACCGCTGCGCCTGTTAGCACTTCCAGAGCCGCCGTCGATCACCTCGAGACCGGCGTCGCCTCCGCGACCCTGCAGGTCGGCCACCACTCCCCCTCTTCGTTTTTTAGTGCCACCGCGCTGTCATTGTTACCGTTGTCGGGCGCCATGACGAGTGGGGCAAATCACGCGCCCGCTCGGGTGCCGCCTGACCCTCGGCACGCGGCGACGAACGGCGAACGTTCGGTGGAGAGTGCGGTGGGAGGGACTTGAACCCTCACGTCCTTACGGACACATGGCCCTCAACCATGCCTGTCTACCAATTTCAGCACCACCGCTGGTGGTCGCACCCGGATGGTTGCCGGGCGCACGAAAGCCCTGCCCGCACTACAGACTCGCCCGCCCGTAGGGCGGATGCCGCCCAGAGCGTCCCGACAGGGCAGCCGCGATTATACGCCCAGGAGGGCCTAGTCTTCGAGGGAGATCGGGGCGGCGTCGAAGCCACCGAGCACGTCGAAGGCTATGCTCTCTACGCGGGGAGCGGCGGCCCAGAACATGCGGAACGAGCCCAGCGGCGCGAGTGGCGCCTGCTCGAGGATGTCCTCCTCGATGCGCCGGTACAGCCTCAGCCGGACCTCCTCGTCGCGCTCCCTTTGGGCCTTCGCCAAGCGCGAGTCGATCCGCTTGGAGGTAAGAGCCGAGTGGTTGTCGGGCGACTCCGAGTCGAACAGCGCCGACAGGAAGACATCGGGGTCCGGGTACTCGCCGATCCAACCCAGCCGGTACATCGAGTGGTCGCCATCGCTCAGCCGCTTCAGGAACCTCTCGAAGGGGAAGGCCCTCTGTTTCACGTTCAGTCCGGCGTCCTCCAAGTATCCTCCGACCGCCCGCGCGACCCTCCGCTGGGGCTGCTCACGGGTGTACTCCAGCGTGACGTCCCGCCGCTTCGGGGGCAGCTTGCGCACCAGTTGCCTGGCCGCTCGGGCGTCGAACTCGCACAGCTCGTCACAGACGTCCTCGTCGAATCCCGGCATGCCGGCCGGCACGATGCCGCGCGGGGGCTGCAGCGTCCCCGCGAAGATGTCGGTCGCGATGGCTTCGCGATCCAGGGCGTAGTTGATGGCCCTGCGCTTGCGAACGCTGTCGAGCTGGTCCGAATCGAGATTGAAGCCGTAGTAGGAGCCGACGAGCAAGGACACGAAACCGTCTTCGCCGTACTGCTCCCCGGCCTGGTCGAAACGCGTGGTGGGGACCTCGGTGATGTCCAGTTGGTCGTCCGTGAAAGGCACCCAGGACGAGGCCGCGTCGGGAAACGGGAGGAAGCGGATGCCCTCGATAGTGGGTTCCTCGAAGTGGCCCTCCACCGCGCGGAGAACGACCGGTGCGCTGAGCTCGAAGGGCTGGGCGAGCTCGAAAGGACCGTTGCCGATCGGCTCGGAGGTGAAGTCCTTCGTGGCGGCGAAGGCCTTCTCCGGCAGTGGCACCAGGCTGGGATGGGTCAGCACGGCCGGGAAGTTGGCGTAGGGCTCGGAAAGCTCGATCACGAGCGTGCGTGCATCGGGGGTCTTGATCCCCTCGAGCGATTTGGCGTCTCCGAAGGCGTTCACGTCGTCGAAGCCCTCGACCAGCTCGAGCAGATAGGCGACGTCGGCCCCGTTGCGCTTGAGGGCGATTCGGTCGAAGGCGAACGCGAAGTCCTGGGCGGTGACCGGATCCCCGTTGTGAAAAGTGGCGCCCTCGCGCAGCGTGAAGGTGAAGGTCCGGGAGTCCCTCGAGACCTCGATCTCCTCGGCGGCAGCCGGCCGGACCTCCCCCCCGGCGCCGTCCCAGCGCGTCAGGCCCTCGTAGAGCTGGCGCGCTATGAGAACGGAGGCCGGGTCCTGGATGCGCATGGGATCGAGGGAATTGGGCTCGCTCACGGCGACGTCCAGGACCTTGCTCTCGTCCTCGAACGAGGCCGGGCCGGCCTCCGGTGTGGAACTCTCTTCTTCCGTCGCCTCATCCGAGGCTGCCGTCGCCGTGGCCTCGGGGCCCTCGGAGGCTTCGTCGCCGGTGCAGGCGGTGGCGAGAAGAAGCAGGCAGGCGCTCAGCGCGGCGGCGCGCGCCGCCGGCATGCTCGAAGACATGGAAAGCAGGATTCCCAGATTTCCCCTTACGAACCCGAGAGCAGGGCAGCAAGCAGGATCGTGGTGCCCGTGAAGATGACCGCGGTGACGACCGTGATGCGGTCGAGGTTCTTCTCCATGACGGTGGAGCCCATGGCCGTGCTCTGCATTCCTCCCCCGAACATCTCGGACACGCCTCCGCCGCGTCCGGCGTGAAGCAGGATGAGAAGGATCAGGGTCAGAGACACGATGACGTGAATGACGATGAGCGCGATTTCCACTGGGGCACCTCTGGAGCCGTCGAAGACAATAGGGATCGGTACGGGGCCAGATTACCCGCTGTGAGATGTCAACCGGAAACCGACGATCAGCGTCCCGGCCGGGCGAGCCGCTGGTCGATCTCGTAGACCCCGAAGGATTTAAGATGCCACCAGGGCCACGGCCGGGCCTGCAACTGGAACTCGGAGGCCGGGATTCCGTATCGGTTCACGTAACGGTAGATCCGCTTGGACAGGGCCCCCCGGTTGGATTCCGAGACCATAACGGTGCCGGGCGGCTCGTTGGCCATGAGCAGGCGCTTGAGCGAACTCGCCCGCTTGGCTTTGGCGAGCTTCTTCTGCTGGGCCTTGTTCGGCTTTTTCTTGGAGGCCGTTCTTACCTCGGGGGGAGGTTCCCAGGCGGTGGCCTCGGTCGTGTTCGTGTTCCCCCAGACCACGGCCCAGGTGGAATCGTCTGCGGAGAGCCGGGCCCCCGCCTCGAGACCCAATAAGGCGACCAGGAGCGCGGCGACCAGGAAGGCACCGCCCCGCACCTGCGCATCGACATGGGCGTCGTCGTCCGCCATGTCCAGAAGGCTCTTCACCCTGCGGGTCACGCTCACCCGCGGGCGAAGGAGGGCGAGCGCGCCCTTCCGGACGTAGTTGCGCTGGCCCTTCATGAGTTCGAAGACGGTCAGCAGCCCGGATGCGAGCGCCAGGGGATTATGCGTGAGGCTCGCCGCCCTGCGGTCGGCCTCGAGCTCCCTGTCCGTGAGCAAGCGGCGAAAGGCTAGGTGGGCGAAGGGATTCCAGGCCACGAAGTCGCGCAGGAAGCCCGCCAGGAAGACCATGGGGACGTCGCGGGCCGCGAGGTGAGCGATCTCATGTGCCAGAACGGCCGACAACTCGTCCTCGTCGAGCTTCTCTATCAGGTCGCGTGACACCAGCACCCGTCCGCGTCGCAGGCCGAGGGCAAAAGCGCCGGAGACCCCCTGGGGCAGGATGAGGACCTCGGGTACGGGCCGGAGGCCCACGGCGGAGGCCAGCCGCCGGACCACGAAAACCAAGTGGTCGTCGAACAGTGGCTCGGGCTTGGTGCTGCGAGCGATCAGTCTCCGGATGATCAGGGCACCACACACCCGGCGCACGAGCATGAAGGAGCTGACCGCCAGGCCGATCGTGAAGATCCAGGCCCCCGTCGAACCGTAGAAGGCGTAGAGAGCCGCCTGCCCGTTCCCGTCCGACAGGAACAGGAGGTGCATGAGGTTCTCGGAGCGGTCCTGGACCAGAGAACTGATGGGCTTCAGCACGGTGACCTCGGGGAGTACACCGCCCTGGTAGATGATCGCGGCCACCAGAGGCAGCAGCAGGGGGAGCGACAGGAGCAGCCCCGATGCGGCACCGCCCGGGCGAGAGATGAAGCGCCGGAGCAGGACCGTCGCGATGAGGGTGATCAGAGAAACGACTAAGACGACGACCCACGCCGAGTCGACTTCGAGGGCAACGATGGTCGGTGAAGCGCTGATCACTGCGTGTCGTTGGCTTTCCGCTCTGCGATCGCCACTCGAAGGCGATCGATGACCTCTTCGTCCTCCTCTCGAACCTTGTCGACGAAGTAGGCAACTGCGGGGTCCGGGAAGTGGCCGACCAACCAATCAACCACCGATTTCACCGTGGAGCGGGCATACTGCTCACGGGACACGATCGCGGAGTAATGGTGGGCGGGCTGACCCTCGACGCGCCTCAGGAGACCCTTGTCGGTGAGCCGTCCCAAGGTCGTCATCACCGTCGTATAGGCGATGTCGCGGTGGGCCTTGAGGGCCTTGTGGACGTCGCGCACGGTGACCTCGTCACGCTCCCAGACGACCTCCATTACCTCTGCCTCGAGAGGTCCCAGTACCTCTGCGAGCGTGTGCTTGCGTCTCGGCGCCATTCCCGCCCCCTGCCTTGGTAAGTGAGTCTCATCGGGCGACCTCCTCGGTGGTCACCTGGGAGAAGTCTACGACCCGCCCCTGGGTTGCACTAGGGGGTCTTTTTCGTCACCCCCGGGCCAGTTTCACCAGGTTGGGCATGATCTCCGGTCCCGACAGGTGGCCGAGGGCACCGTCCTTGCTGGCGGTTTCTCCGTAGCTGCTCACCCCGTCGGGAACGACCCCGCCGCCGGAGACGACCAAGGGCACCGGTCCGTCGGTGTGGGCCTTGCGGGCGCAACTCGTCGAGTGGTCGGCGGTGACGGCGACGATCGCCCGCTTCAGGTCGAGCGAGTCCAGGAGCGGGGCGAAGAAGTGACCGTCGATGTCCTCGATGGAGCGGATCTTGGCATCGTGGTCTCCGTCGTGGGCCGGCACGTCCGGCCCCTTGATGTGGATGTAAAGCCCGTCGTAGCCCCCGATCGCCTCCAGAGCGAGCTCGGCCCAGCTTTCGTACTGTTGCTGCGCGGGAAGGCCGGTCGGCGCCTCGACCACACCCATTCCCATCAGCCTCGCGATTCCGAGCTCGACGGGCATCTCCACGAAGCAGCCCATTTCGGGGCCAAACTTCTCCTTGAAAGAGACGAGCTTCGGGACGTGATCTCCTCCGTCGCGCGTCAGGATGAAGTTGCCGGGGAGTTTGCCTTCAGCCTTGCGGCGGGCGTTTACTTCCGAGGCGTCGAGCACCGTGAACGACTTGCGCAGCCACTCGTTCGTGAGGTCCGAGGCGCGCCGCGCGGCGGGATCGTCTTCGTTGCCGCCGACGGGAGCCACAGTCACGACCTCGTTGTCGAAGGTCTCCAGCGCGACGCCGAGGCTGCCTCGGCGGCCGTAGGCGGGGTCGGAGTTCTCGACCTCGGCCGACAGGGGGCCCGCGTCGCTGCGCAGCACGAGGATGCCGCGATGCCCCACCGTGGCCCTGAACTCGAAGGACGCCTCGTCGAGGGCTACCTTCTGCTGGACCTCATCGGCCAGGGCGTGTGCCTCCTCGGACGTGAGGTCGCGCCCCACGCGCCGGTCGACGATGCCCCATCCGTCGCCTTCCTTCTCGACGGTCGCGAAGTTGACGCGGTAGGCGAGGTCGCCATCGTTCACCTCGACGCCGGCTCCCACTGATTCGAGGGGGCCGCGGCCGGTGTGATGCTCATGGGGGTCGTAGCCCAGGATCGCGAACACGGCGATATCGGACTCGGGGGCAATGCCCTCGCCTACGGTCGTGACGTAGCCGTTCCGTCCCCCAGCCGCCAGCCGGTCGAGATGCGGGGTTCGGGCGACCTCGAGCGGGGTCCTGCGGCCGAGAGCGTCGAGCGGATCGTCGCCCAGCCCATCGAGAATGACGTAGAAGATCTTGTTCATCGCTCAGCCCTTCACCTTGGTCGCCCTCACGATGGCCGCGAACTCGGCTGCGTCGAGGCTCGCGCCGCCGACCAGCGCCCCGTCGATATCGGCCTGTGAGGTCAAGGCCTCGGTATTGCCCGACTTGACACTGCCGCCGTACTGGATGCGGATCTCGTCGGCCACGCTCTGATCGTACAGATCGATCAGCAGCTTGCGAATGAGGCCGCACACGCTCTGAGCATCGTCCGGCGTCGCGGTCTTGCCCGTCCCGATCGCCCAGATGGGTTCGTACGCGACCACGAGGTCGCGGGCATTGTCGGGCGTCACGCCGGCGAGACCCTCGGTCACCTGCCGCTCGACCTTGGTCTCGGTGTTGCCGGCCGCGCGTTCCTCCTCCGTCTCCCCGCAGCACATGATCGGGACCAACCCGTGACTGAAGGCGGCCTTGACCTTCTTGTTGACCGATTCGTCGCTCTCGCCGAAGTGCTCGCGTCGCTCGGAGTGCCCCAGGATCACGTAATCGACCTTCAGCGCCTTGAGCATGACCGGGGACACCTCTCCGGTGAAGGCTCCCTCGGCCTCCCAGTGCATGTTCTGGGCCCCCAGCCTGAAGCTCTGGTGACGATCCTCGATGTTGGTCTGAACCGAGCGGAGCCCGGTGAACGGCGGACACAGCGCTACCTCGACGCGCTCGGGATCGTGGTCGGCGAGCTCGTGACCCAGTTGACCCAGAAAGTGAATCGCATCGAGGTGGGTCTTGTTCATCTTCCAGTTGCCCGCGATGAGCGGAGTTCTCATGTGCTTCCCTTCATCGATCCGGTTACGACGACGCTTTTCGGAGCGCGGCGACGCCGGGCAGCTCCTTGCCCTCGAGAAGCTCAAGCGACGCTCCCCCACCGGTGGACAGGTGCGAAACCGCGTCGATCATCTCGAACCGTGCGAGCGCCGCGGCCGAATCGCCGCCACCCGCAACGGTGAAAGCACCTTCGGCGGTCGCCTCGCCGATCGCCGTCGCGACTCCTCTCGTCCCGGCGGAGAAGTCGGCGATCTCGAAGATGCCCATCGGTCCGTTCCAGAACACCGTGCGTGCCGCCATGATGGCTTTCGCAAAGGCAGCGGTGGTTTCGGGACCGATGTCGACACCCACGCGGTTCCCGATCTGCTGCAGCGGCACGGTCTCGTGAGGAGAACCCTCCTTGGCCACCTCCGCCGCCACGACGTCGACGGGCAGGTTTACGTCGATGCCCTTCTCCTCGGCCCGTTTCAAAATGCCTTTGACATCCTCGATCCGCTCCTCTTCGAGGAGCGAGCGCCCCACCTCCTTACCCCGGGCCACCAGCAGCGTGAACGCCATGGCCCCTCCGATGCAAAAGGCGTCCACCCGGTCCAGCAGGTTCCCGATGACGGCGAGCTTGTCCGAGACCTTCACTCCGCCGAGGACCGCGACGTAGGGTCGCTCGGGGTCCTTCAGCAAACGCTCGAGTTTCCTCACCTCGTCGACCAAGAGATGGCCGGCCGCGGACGGAAGTCGCTCCGGCGGGGCTACGATCGACGCGTGGGCGCGGTGCGAGGCCCCGAACGCGTCGTTGACGTAGGCCTCGGCCAGGGATGTGAGCGCCTCGGCGAAGCCGGAATCGTTGGCCTCCTCGCCGGGCTCGAAACGGAGGTTCTCGAGCAGCACGACCTCGCGGTCGGAGGCACACTCCTGCTTCGCCTCGTCACCCACCACGTCTCGCACCGCCGTGACGTCGCGCTTCAGCAGCTCCGACAGGCGCTCTCCAACCGGTGCGAGCCGGAGTTCCTCTTTCACCTGGCCCTTGGGCCGGCCCAGGTGTGAGCAAAGGGCCAAGCGCGCTCCCCCGTCGAGCAACGCTTCCAGAGTGGGCAGCGCGGCGCGTATGCGCAGGTCGTCGGAGATCTCGCCGTCCTTAAGGGGGACGTTCAGGTCGCAGCGGACGAGCACGCGTTTGTCCGCCACGTCGAGGGCAACGAGTGAGGGGAGCTCTGGGTCGCTCATGCTCCGAGGTTATCCGCTGTGGGATGAGCCTCCCAAATAAGAGCTCTCTCATGGCCTTCCCACCACGGGCTCACGAAACATCCCTACGCTGGACTACCAATGAGTTCACCGAACCGCCCCGCGCGCGTCCCGCTGCTCCTCCTAGGAGGGGTGTGGTGCGTACTCGCCTTGGCCTGGGGCGGGCTGCTCCTCTATCTCGACACGCGCGGCACGCGCGTGGGCAATCTCCTGCGAGATCCGGTGGAAGTGGGGAACCTGCGCTTCTTCGCAGGGATGTTCTCGACCCTGGGGATCATGATGTGGTCCTTTGCCGTGGGCGCGAGCCTCCTTGCTGCCTGGGTGCTCTTCTCCCAGCTCGGCGGGCAAGCCGGCATCTATCCCCTCGCCACGGGGCTCCTGGCTCTGTTGCTGACCGTAGACGACGCCTTCTTGATCCACGAGTCGGCCGCTCCCAACCGTATGGCTATCCCGGAGAACGTCGTCCTGAGCTCCTACGCGGCGGCTGCGGTCGCGTGGGTAGTGGCCTTCTTCAGGCGTTGGGACGCGCCGGCGAGACTGCTCGTGGGACTGGCGGCGATCACCTTTGGACTGTCGCTGGGCTTCGTCTTTCTGACGGGCAGCAGGCCCATCGTCGAGGACGGCTTCAAGTACCTCGGTCTATTCACCTTTTCGGTTTTCTGCCTCCGCGAAGCGGCCCGCGTATTCCTCCCTGCCCCACACGGGGGAAATCACCTGACCGCTCCGGCTGACCGCTCCCCCTAGAGCTTCGCCGCTACCAGTTCGGCGAGGTCCACCATGCGGTGGGAGTAGCCCCACTCGTTGTCGTACCAGCCGAGAACCTTGACCATGGTGCCGTTCGCCATGGTCTGCTCCGAGTCGAAGATGCACGAGGCCGAGTTACCTACGATGTCTGTGCTCACGAGCGGGTCTTCGCTGTACTCGAGGTATTCCTTGAGGCTCGAGCTCGAGGCCGCCTCGCGGTAGGCGTTGTTGACGTCGTCGACCGAGACCTCGGCACCCACAACCGCCACGAGATCGGTGATGGACCCGTCGGGCACGGGCACGCGCAGAGAGATGCCGTCGAGCTTCCCCTTCAATTCGGGCAGCACGAGAGCGGTGGCCTTGGCCGCGCCGGTGCTCGTCGGGATGACGTTGATCGCGGCGGCGCGCGCACGCCGGAGATCCTTGTGAGGGAAGTCGAGGATGCGCTGATCGTTCGTGTATGCGTGGCAGGTCGTCATGAAGCCACGCTCGATTCCCCAGTTGTCGTGCAGCACCTTCGCCATGGGCGCAACGCAGTTCGTGGTGCAGGACGCGTTCGAGATGACGTGGTGCTTGTCGGGATCGTAGTTCTCTCCGTTGACTCCCAGCACGAAGGTCGCGTCCTCATCCTTCGCGGGAGCCGATATCAGCACCTTCTTGGCGCCGGCGTCGATGTGCTTGCGCGCCTCACCTGCCTTGGTGAACAGGCCGGTCGACTCGATGACGACATCGACTCCGAGATCCGCCCACGGCAGGGCTCCGGGATCGCGCTCCGACAGGACCTTCACATCGCTGCCGTCCACCGTGAAACCGTCCTCGGTGGCCTTGATCTCTTCTCTGAGCACTCCGAGGACCGAGTCGTACTTGAGCAGGTGCGCCAGCGTCGCCGAGTCGGTCAGGTCGTTGACGGCGACGAGCTCGAGATCGGAGTTCTTCGCCTTCAGGGCGCGATAGATGTTCCTGCCGATGCGCCCGAATCCGTTGATGCCGATGCGCGTTGCCATTGAAGTCCTCCTCGGGTGGTCCCTATCGATCGTCGTAACCCGATCCTAATCGGGCCACCTATTTCCGCTCGCCGCGCCGCTCGTTTCCGAGGGCCTGGAACGCCTCGGCGAGGGCGCCGGGGTCGTGCGCGCCGGCCTCGGTCGATAAGTCTCCCTCGAACACCTCGATACCCAGGTTCTCGATAGCCATCGGATCGAAGTCAACCCCGTCGTTCTCGAGTACGGGTACCTGCACCACCACGGCGTCCAGGGTGTTCGCCCCGGTATGAGCGAGTACCGATTCCACGTGAGCCGTTCCGTCGAGGCCGGAGGTCTCGCCTTTCTGCACCCGGTTGTTCGCGACTAGGATGCGCTTCCCCTTCGCCTCCAGCAGTGCCTGTCGAATGCCGGGTACCAGCAGTGTCGCGATCAGGCTGGTGAACAGGCTGCCGGGCCCGAGGATGATCTGGTCCGCCTCGCAAATGGCGGCGACCGCCTCCGGACACGCGGGAGGATTCTCGGGCTTGAGGTAGACGGCCTGAATCGGGCCCTCGGTTTGGGCCACCGCCACCTGACCCCGTACGACGTCCCCGTTTACCAGAGCCCGCAGATCGACGAGCTCTGACGTCGCCGGATAGACCCGTCCGTCGCACTCTAGATGCTTGCCGACCTCGTGGATCGCGCTGGCGAAATCGCCCGTCATCTCCGTCAGCGCGGCGATGAGCAGGTTGCCGAGAGGATGGCCGGTCAGGTCCCCGCTTTCGAACCGGTGCTGATAGAGGGCCGCGAGGGCGTCGTTGCGCGCGAGGGCGATCAGGCAGTTGCGTACGTCTCCAGGTGGAGGAACCCCAAGTTCGCGCACGAGCCGGCCCGACGAGCCGCCGTCGTCCGCCACCGTTACGAC
>JBOGWW010000292.1:0-2743 GCA_050693655.1 Actinomycetota bacterium
TCCACCGTCACTGAGCCGCCTCAACTGGTGGATTTCGGTGAGCAACACTGGTGAATTTCGATGAGCGCCGGCAACGCACGATGGGGGTAATGACCAAGGCAAACAACTCCTTTCAGCGCGACTTGAGGGCGGGCCTGAGCTTGGCCAGCAATTGACGTGGCTTTTGGCTTGATTCCAGCGCCAGCATGTCGATGTCCCCAGACCGAAGGGTGACGACATCCGTAAGATAATCTTGTCTCTGCAGCCTGACCCTGTGGGCGAAATCGGCGATGACCCTCGCCTCATGAACCTCGAGCCGAGATAGACGATTGAGGTCGATCACGACCTCTCGACGCCCCTCCGGCACGAGCTGAGCGCGAACCTCGACGAGCAATTGGTCGGGGGGACCCCATACATTTCTGACAGGTCACAGAACCGTTCGAGAGAGATGGCACGCTCGCCGCGCTCGTAGCCACCGACTGCGGACGACTTGAACCTTCCGCGGGAGCGGCGCCGTACGTCGTCAAGAGTCATGCCGCGTTGCTTGCGCGCGCGCCGCAGCACTTCCCCTAGAGCATTAGAGAATCGATCAGTCATCTGGGAGCCTCGGTCAGAGCAGGCTCAATCGTAAGTGGGAGGGAGACGAGCAACCCCTGGGAATGCGCCGTAAGTTTTCTACGATCGGCAAGCATTGTGCTTGAACCGCCCTCCGCGGCGATCCACAGCTGGGGATAGCCGGAAAGAACTTGGGCTTCGAAATAGGAGCGGAACCGTAACCGCAGGTCTTGGTGGGTAACTAGGACAAACGGATGGCTAAAATTTAGCTACTGTTAGGGCCACGTTATGCGTAAAAGTATGTTTACAACCGCGCTGCGTGGGCCTAGTCTGCCTATATCCCCCATCCGGGGGAGGGGAACCACCCGATAGGGGGAGCGGTTGCAGCAGCTCAGGATCCAGCCCGCCGCCGGCGCTACGCGGGAAGATCCGAGCCTGCCCCTAGACCTCGAGATTCTCCGAGGCATCTGCCACGCGTTCGGCTCCAGCCCCGACCTCGGCGAGGCATCCCGGGCGCTCACGAGGTGGGTCCAGGCGGCGGTACGGGACGAGCCGACTGCGATAGGGATCTTCGTGCCGGACCGCCAGGGGCGCCTGAGCCAGATGGATGGACAGGCCGGCGGCGGACGTGCCCTGGCGCGGCCCCGCGAGGCCGCTTTCGGGGGCCGCAAGCCCCGCTTCCTCCACCTCGACAACCCCGAGCGCGGGGTCGCGATACTCCCGCTCGTGTGCCGCGGCGAGGCCGTAGGTCTGATCGAGGTCATCGGTCCCCCGGCGGCCGTGCTGCGGGCGTGGAGCACCCTCGAGGCGATCGCCAGCCAGTTCGCCATCGTGGTCAAGAACATCGGCGATCGGGACGCGGCGAGACACGAGCTCTCGATGCTTCAAAGGGTCACGAGCCTCATGCAGGAGCTCGTGAAGGTCGACCGGTCCGAGGACGCCGTGCGGGTCGTGATGAGCGCCTGTCATCAGTGGGGCTATCAGTCTGCCGCGTGGCTGTCCGACGGCCACTCCGCCGATCTGCGATTCGTGGGCGTCCGCGGCCTGGGATCCGAGGGCCGCGTGGCGCTGCGGTCGCGGATGAGAGTCATCAATCGAGGCGACATCTCTACCCACCGCGGTCGACAGCGCGTGGCCAGTCGCTTTGCATCGGTCGTCGGAGCCAAAGGCGTCACGGTGATCGGCACCAGAGACGCGGTGCTGATCTTGGCCGGGGTCCCGAGGGCGGCGCGTCCATCCCTCAAGACTCTCGAGACTCTGCTCGACGATGTCCTGGCCCACGTCGGGGTCGTGTCCGTCGCACACAGACGGCACCAAAACCTCGATCTCCGGCTGGCGTGGACCGCTCACGAGATCCGACAACCGCTCGTCTCCGTGCGGCTGTTCGTCGATCGCCTCTTGCAGATGCCGTGGCACAACGACAAGGAACGGAGCTGGCTGGTCGGTTCGCTCGATGAGCTCGAGCGGCTGATAGTGCTCGTGGAAGATGTGCTTCGCTGGTCCGCCGGGGGCGAAGGTACGAACAAGAAAGCGGTCGATATCGTGACTCTGACGGAGGGATTGGTGCGGTCCCGGGGCTCCCAGCAAGACCGCGTCCGTATCGATGCGCCGGGCCCAATGACCGTTGTCGGCGACAAGGAACAGCTTGGCGCAGCGCTAAGAAACCTCATCGACAACGCGCTCTGCTACTCGCCGGAGGAGGTCGTGGTATCCGTTGGCCGCAGCGACGGTGACGTCGTCGTGTCGGTGAAGGATTGTGGCCCGGGCATCCCGCGCCGTGAGCAGCGGCGTATTTTCGACCCCTTCGCGCGGGGAGAGACGGGCCGGGTCATCCGAAACGGCACAGGGCTGGGTCTGTTCATTGCCCGCCGCGCTATTGAGGCTCACGGCGGTGCGATCTGGCTCGAATCCAACGGTAAGGGCGCGACCTTCAAGATCCGCCTTCCGGCCGAGAAGGCCTGAGGCTCAGGAGCATTCAAGGCCTCGTCCATTCGGAGTAGATCGAATACGCAGTTGGTGGCGTACCTCAAATCGGAGAATCTCGAGTGGCGCCACGAGGTCTGGGCGCTTCCTGCAGGGGGCCGCGTTCCCGGCCGACCGGGACGCGCTGCTCCGTAGCGCCGAGGAGCTGCAGGCGACCGAGGACGTCCTGGACATGCTGCGCTCCTTGCCGTCCGACAAGACGTACGAGAACCTGCAAGAGGTGTGG